>JAUWWP010000024.1 GCA_030616835.1 Deltaproteobacteria bacterium
CGAACAATCCTTTCGCAAAAAACGAACTTGCAACCCTCCTCTCCGAGTGAGTCAGGCTTACACCGGTTGGCCAAGAATGGTAAAATGGTAATGGGGGAAGGTAATGGGGGTCAAATCTTGAAGGTAAAAGTTAATGGGGGTCAAATCTTTATTCTTGACAAAAAAGGTAATGGGGGTCAAATCTTTATGGTAATGGGGGTCAAATCTTTATTCTTGACAAATGATAATTTTCTTGATATAAATTCTTTATGGCAAGGTCATTAAGGATTCAGTATGATGGAGCAGTATATCATATTAAGAACTTCTCTTTACTTATAAAAAGGATTGAAAGAAGGTTGTCAAGATTAAAGATTTGACCCCCTAGCCTAGCATAAATCAAAAAGAAAGGGATCTTAAGAGATGAAGAATGTAACTATAGAACTTCCTGAAGAGGTGTTCAATAAGGCCAGGATTGATCTAAAAAGTGCGTCAGAAGAGGTGAGGAAACTGATTGCACTGGAGCTCTACCGAGAAAGGAAAATATCAATGTCAAGAGCAGCTGAGATTGCAGGAATGCCCCTTAGCGAATTTATTTCTCTATCTTCGTCAAAGGAAATTTCAATTTATTATACCATAGAGGATTTAGAGAAGGATAGAGAGATAGCTAAGAAACTATGAAAGTGGTTTCAAACTCTTCGCCCCTTATAATTCTGGCGAGAATTGAAAGATTTGATCTTCTAAGAGAGATATTTTCAGAGATAACGATTCCTGACGCTGTTTACGCAGAAGTCGTAGTTAAGGGAAAGGGGCATCCAGGGAGTATCGAAGTAAAGAATTCGAACTGGATAAAGAAAGAGGAAATTGTTGGCATGGAATTCTCTAAGTATCTCCAAAATGCATTTAGCCTTGGCTCAGGAGAAGCTGAATCTATAGTGTTGGCCAAAGAGTTAAGTGCCGATTTGCTTTTGATGGATGATCGTAGAGCAAGGTTGGCGGCCATCTCTGAAGGTATTGGGATAATGGGTACAGTGGGGATTATAGAAGCGTGTTATGAGAAAAAGCTTATTACTGATCTAAGTACCATCTATCAGGGAATGTCGAATAAGGGTATTCGTATCGGAGAAGATTTGTTAAATAATAGTCTTAAAAAATTTGGTTTAGAAAGGATTTGAATAAAAAAGAGTTAGGAAGAATCGGGATCAAGCCCTAAGTTATATAGGTAACTGGGAAAAAGGTGAGTGAAGGTTTTTCTTTGACCTTTTTTTCCTTCTAACCGGAATTGACTATTTCGCCACCTCAACCACTACTTCTGCCGACCGCACTGTGAGCTTTACCCTTGACCCTAATGGTAATATCCTTGAAGTCTTTGATTCAAGTATTGGGCCGGGAGCAGTATATACCTAGAGAGATCAGGGGGTCAGGCTTACACCGGTTGGCCAAGAATGGTGATTTTCAAAAAATTGATCGCCGAGCCCATATAAATAAAGGATTTTATTTCAGGCTTCCAGGAGGCAAACAATGACTAACGAAGGGGAGAAGGTAAGGCTGCCCTGGGGGAAAGATGATTCACTGGTTTTTTCATTTCCGGAGGGATGGAAACTCAGGGCAGTTTTACAGCCCGAAAGTCCATCAAAGCTCCCAAAGTTAGACGATGAAGTTGACCGGGCCATGAAGAACCCAATCGGCTCGCCGCCTCTCCATGAGTTCGCCCGGCGCGGAAGGACCGCGTGCGTGCTGATTGACGACCGCACCCGCCCGACTCCTGTCCGAGCTGTTCTTCCCCGGGTGATCCAGGAACTTAACCAGGCTGGCGTGCCGGATAAGGATATGGTGATTCTTATCACTCTGGGCACGCACCGCGACATGACTGAAGAGGAGATCGCGGAGCGGGCCGGTCCGGAGATCGTGAAGCGCATACGCACGGTAAATCATCACTATCTGGACAAGGATGAAATCGTGTTTGTCGGGAAGTCTCCCACTCACGGTGTTCCCGTTACTATCAACAAGCAGGTGGTGGAATCAGATACTATCGTTTCCGTCGGATGTATCGAGTCCCACGAGCAGGCAGGCGTTGGCGGAGGCTTCAAGAACTTTATGCCGGGGGTAGCCGGTCCTGAGCCTATTCACTTTACGCATACGGCAAAATTCCAGAAGCCCGAGCGGATCTCATCGTCCGGTATGCCCAAGGAACGCTGCCGCTTCCGGCAGGCTGTGGACGAGTGCGGCGCTCTTTTGGGACCAAAAGTCTTTATCGTCAACACCGTGCTGGACCCGATCCGCACTGTGGCCGTGGTTGCTGGTGACCCTGTCAAGGCGCACGAAGAGGGAAGAAAAATATTTGAACGGATGGCAGCCGTGCAACTCGATGAACCAGCCAGCGTGGTAATAGCGGACGCACATCCTCTTGACATTGACCTGCGCACATCCATGAAAGCCTGCTTCAACGCATCAGCTGCTTTGGAACCAGGCGGGCTTCTCATTACGGTATCAAAGGTACCGGAGAGCCTGGGAGATCTCAGACTCCCTGAAAGTCTCCCCTCCATAACAAAATGGATCATCAGGAATATTCCCCAAAAGCTTCTTGAACCTCTCGCTACCCGCATAAACACATCGCCGGACCAGGCCGCCGGTTCAGTCAGCCTTATGAAGATCCTGAAGACTGCGGAGGCATGGCTTTATCTCACTTCGATGACATCGGGCGTTTCAGCCCTCCAGGCCATGGGCATCGAGTTTTTCACGGATATGACCGCTCTTCTGGAGCGCGCCCATAAAATCAAACCCCGGGCTGATGTTGTAATACTTCCGAAGGCAGGGGCGTCATTCATTGCCTGGGACTGAAAAATTCCAGCTTTTTGACCGGGGAGACACT
Organism: Deltaproteobacteria bacterium; assembly: GCA_030616835.1. Lineage (GTDB taxonomy): Bacteria > Desulfobacterota. Next base: position 2,849 of record JAUWWP010000024.1, read on the forward strand.
ACTTCGTCTTCTGCTTTTTTCCTATTGGACAAGCAGTAATACACTGGAAGCAGTAGTAGAAGCTTCCTAACATTGATGTTTGCCAGAGTTCCCAGAATACTGGGTCCTTTGTCATTTCAATTATTTCTTTCTCACCTTTTCCAAGCCACTTCCTTACAAAACCAACTAATCCAGGCAACCCATACTTCAAGATCTCAGGAGCACATTTCCTAACATCTACTTTGCCATCCTCAGTTATAGCTCCAACTGGACATGCTTCCATGCATAATCCACACTTATCACAGATCTCCTCATCTAATTTCTTGTCAGGTTTAAGGGAGGCATTAGTTATTACCCCGGTTATTCGGACATGTGCACCAAACCTCTTCGTTATCAGTAATCGGTTTAAACCGATTCTTCCAAGCCCAGCCTCCTCAGCCGCATGCCTCAACGAGACATCTGCTAATAGCCCCCATTTCTCTAAACTCATCTCAACAGGTAGAAACGCCGGTATCGAAATTGCCTGGTAGCCAGAGTCGTCAAGAAACTTAGAGACTTCAAAGGAAATCTTATCCAGTTCTCGGTAAAGACAGTAGGTTTCATATTGTGCTGGTCGGACATTCTTATCTGAGCACTCCAGTGGTGCTGGGAACATTCTCACCGCGGCAACAACTATTGTCTTTGCGTCACCTAACATTTCCTTGATTTTAGACTCGTGATCTGGCAAATGGTATAGGGACTCCACAGAGCAGACTCCTATTAGGTCTCCTCCCCACTTGAGTGCTATGCTCCTTACTTTTCTATCCAAGTCGGCATCGTATTCATGACTCATGATACTCACCTCCTCGTATATCTAAACCCACGTCTCCCCCTCGCCTTAGCCTACTTCGTCCGTCTGAACGGGTATTACCGTTTCCGGGCAAGGATCGCTGCTCCCAAGGCACCGATAATCTGGGCATCGAACGATAGCTCGACTACCTCGATATTGATTCCTTCCTTGAGGGCCTTTATCAGGCCAAAGTTCTTAGCGCAGCCTCCGGTGACCGTGAGCCGCTCCCTTATACCAATCCTTCTTGCTAGGGTCAAAAGTCTTTTAGCGACCGATAGTTGCACGCCGGCGGCGATGTCCGCCGGTTTCCTCCTCTGACTAATCAGGGATATGACCTCGGATTCCGCAAATACGCTGCACTGGCTGGAGATGGGAATGGGCTTGGTTGAGTCGAGCGACAGTTGCGAAAAATCCTTCAGGTTCATCTGGAATGCCCGGCTTATGGCCTCGAAAAATCTGCCGGTGCCGGCGGCACATTTATCATTCATGACAAAATCTATCACCTTGCCGTCCTCTCCCAGGGCGATCGCCTTGCAATCCTGCCCACCGATATCAATAACCGTCCTGATCAAGGGGTCCACATAATGTGCCCCGACGGCGTGGCAGGTTATCTCGGATATGTTCTTGTTGGCGAACGACAGCTCGATCCGGCCATAACCCGTTCCCACAATGAAATTTAGTTCCTTCATGTCGGTTATCTCGCTCAGCTGCTGGATGGCCTGGGCCAGGACTTCTTTAGCCGTTACTTCCGGATCGATGGTACTGGGAATGATTGCGGAGGTGACCACTTTGCCCGCATCGTTCAAAATCACGGTCTTCCCCGTAGTCGAACCGATGTCGCACCCGGCATAATAAGCCGTCTCCTTACTCTTCTTTTCGCTCATATTAACAGCCTTTCTTAAGAACGCTTCCTCACCCGTGGTGCTCCATTACATTTTCCATGAAATCGGCTACCTGCCTCCTGATACCGTCGGTGGATGTGATCCTCGTATCCGAAAGGTCGTAGTCGAAGATCAAGAGGGGAATATTATCTCGTCGGCAATACTCCCTGAACATCCGGAGAACGGCACGTGTGTTTTTGCATCCGATGTGAGCAGCCATCATTATCATGTCGGCCTGGAACTCGCGATAAATGCGAAACAGGTCACCGAAGAAGTTTTCAACCGGGCCGCGCGTGTGCCGGGCCATGGGGCCGTAAGCCATGATGGTCGTCAGATCTCTTAGCATCGATTCCTTGCTGGTAGTATCTATGAAGGGATGTCGGTTGTAGGTAACCATGTCCATAACCGTTATTGCCCCGTAGGTATATTCCATCCACATGAAGATCTCAGGAAATATCAAAGGAGCTGGGTTCCAGAGGATGACGCGGTGCTTTTCGTTGGGGATGCCGGCTCCGTCCCTGAGGACGATGCGCCTGGCGATGTCACATATGTTCCTCATCAGTTCGGTGGCCTCGCGCGTCCCCCCGTAGAGTGGGTAACAAAGATGGCTGTAAAAGAGCAACTCGGAGCCAATGGGGGTGGGCCTGCGCTTTATCATATCCCAGGTATCGAGGGTATACTCATACGCCCGGTTTCTCTCCTCGCACACCTCCTTGAGCCTGTCGTAGTCGAGCTTCCTACCCGTATGGCGCTCTAAAAATTCTATCATGCTCCTGACCTCTCCCGTGTAATAGTTAAGCGCCTTCTGTTGGGTAAAATTATAGGGGAGGTCAAGTCGAAACACAGGAACATTCATCTTTTGCTCGATCGGCAGATATGAGGCTATCCCGCCGTCGCAAGGGGAGTTGGAGGTTATTATCGCCCGGGGCGCGGGGAACTGATCCTCTAAAACGAGGCCCAGCGTGGATTTCGGCAAAGAACAGATGTCGCCGGGGTAGCCGCTGTTCTCCGCGACATCAATGAAGTGCTCGGTAAGCTCCGCATTAAGCATTGGTAGCATTATTCCCACTGCCTCTACACAGAACGGGACAAGCCCCAGGGCGTGGAGTATCTCCGGCGGGACTAGATCCTCGTGCCATATCACTTTCTCGGGTTCGTGGGTTACTCTTTTCAATGTGGTTGTCAGGTATTGCAAGAGAAAATACATCATCTCGAACATTCCCTGCCGATATTCCAAAGACCGATTTTTGCCCGCCTCTTTCATCATACCCCCCGGTCGGATGGGGAACGACAGCCATTTATACTGCCGGAGATACTTCCTGAGGGCCGTGGGGCCAATGGACAGGGTGAGGTTAGTGATCAAGGATATAATTTTTGCCATATAATATGGCACCATGGTGAATTTGTTTCTTGTGAATATCTCGTAAGCACCCATTTTTTAGCTACCGATCATCTCCAGAAAGGCCTGCACCCTCGTTCGCACCTGGCCAACTCCGCTTAGGGTATATTCCCTCTCCAGGCGCAGGACCGGGAATCCATCCGCCCTCAATCTTTGGGTAAACATATTGGCATCGACTCCCCAGGTATCACAAAACTTCATCGCTTGAACGATGATCCCCTGGACATGGTATTCCCTTGCCTCTTCAACAACCCGCCGGTATCGATTCTCGAAGTCCTCGAACATCCGGGGACAGGATATCTTCTTCAGGTAGCGCTCGGCGATAGCCTTTATCGGGGGAGCGGTCTCATCAACCAGGTCGCAATAATGTAGGGAACCGAAGCAGAAAGCATCGGCCACAACCAAACCTCCCATGTCCTCAATAACCTTGATGTATTCCGGGTCATCCAACTGGCTACCCATTAGAAGAACCCTGGCCCGGAACTCCTTTTGAAGTTCGGGTTCCTTGAAGTTCTCGTGGATTCTTCTTAATTCATCATTGACTTTTGCCTTGGGCAGTGAAAATGAGGCAACCATAAGCCTTTGCATGTCCTCCCCGGTAATTGGGGGCTTTCTTAGTTTCCTTAGCTGGCTGATTGATTTGAGCAGCCTTCTGTTCTCGTTGGAGAGTTTGATGGAGCCGGCAATATTGTCGTCGGTAATGGTTAGCTCGAAGTGGGTCGCAAGCGCATCCCGGAGTATACATAGTTCCTCGCTGTACCAGTCGATTGCGTCCTGGTGGGACTTATGGGGCAGGTCAAGGATGTGGCAGAAGTCCGGAGAGACGGCGTATTGGACATTATCGTATAGTCTTCTCAGGTGGTCACAACTGGCGGTAAAGATGTATCCATCCAGAAAACCGTATCCGCCGTTGAGGATCGTCTCCAGGAGACACCGGGTGTAAGTACAGTTAAATGCGTCCAGATAGGCATCGGCCACCTCGGTTGTCGTGGTGTTCCTTGCCCTCATGCGGAATGCGGCCAGGCCTTTTACCCCGAGCAGTTCCTCGGGCATATAACTGCAAAAGTATCCAACGAGCTTAACCCCGCTGGCCCTAACATCATCGAGGTATTTGTTGCTAAGTTGCTCACCCGTGGAAAACAAAATGCTTCGTCGTTCAGCCACCTTTACCCCGTTAGAAAATCCGCCTCAGGCAGGCTAAAGCCCCGTAAGATCTCTGCCCTATTAGACAACATGTCTAACCGGGTGAGCTTCTAACGGGGTTTACCGCCCTTTGTCCTTTTTCGTCGCAATATGACGATTTCTCGAATATCGTCACATACCTCTTTCTCATCGCAGTCGTCACAGTTGAGATCGTTACACTCGTATTCCCCGTCGCCAATCAGAGTCAACTTTTTATTGTGGCCGGTGATTATCTTCGCCTCCGCCGCAACCGAGCTGAAATTCGTAACCTTCTCATTTCCTGCGGTGACAAAGGCGACCTCGACCTTTTCCACTCCGGGAAAATCATCGTAGTATGCCGCGATCAATGCACCGCCCAAGATGGAGAAATTTAAGCCATCGCTCAGGGCCTGCCGGCTCACTCTGGCCCAGAGCCTACCCGGAACCATCCGCACCATGTAGCCAGGCAAACGATTTGAGAGAAACTGGGTTGATTCGAGGGAAAATGGGTCAGCATCGAAATTCTCACGCAGGGCGAGAAGGATAAGCTGGGCATAGGGGAGGCGGGTGCCGTTGGCCTTATCGAGGTCAGGCCCGCATAGATGGATCACCTTGTCCTCGACCAGATCCGGGTTGTAGGTCCACAGCACAAGGTTGACCGATGCGTCCCGTGGATGACCAAGTTCAACGGCGGTGTCTTCCGCCATGACTATTGTTGGCTTGCCCCCCTGCCTCTGGGATAGTCCGACCTTCTGCTTGAACCCCTCGAGTTCAGCGCGGGTATCGAAGGGGGCACGGAGGCGCCTTACCCCTTCCCCCAATTCTTCAAGGATGCTCTTTACCCTCTTGATCTGCTTATCGAAAGAGGCCGGAGACATCTTCGCTTTTTCCCCAACTATTCACATATTTCATTGGCCCTGTAGTTGGCCAATTCTGCGGGCGGGTGGTGACACTACCAACACAGGGACTAAAGAATTATGGAGCACCCTCTCAATAACGCTGCCGAAGACCCAATGCAAAACCCCTGACTCTCCGTGGGTGCTCATGATAATTAGATCCACCTTGTTCTCGCTGGCATATTTTAAAATATTGCCAGCCGGTCTGCCGTGGACTACGACAGTCTGAACGGTTATGCCCTCGCTCCTCAGGTTCAGGCGATCGGTCAATTTGGCAAGGTAATCTTCGGCCTCGGCCTGAGCTTCTTTTTCTAACTTAAGGCGCCAGTCTTCACTGAATCCAGGAGTTGGAGGAAAAGGCTCTATTACCGTGAGCAAAACTACCTCCTGAGCATGACATCCGGTAGCGATCTCCCTAACATGCTCCAGACTACACTCAGCGAACTCTGAACCATCCACTGGTGACATTATTTTTTTATACATACCGACCTCCTTAATACAGTCAACATTTTTTCTATTTCTGATATTAACCCATTTAATACCTTAATTAAACTACTTTGAAAAAATACCCCTGTCAACAGAAAAATCGTCATTTTTGACTCCGAGATATAGTGAGATAACTGGACAAACACACCATATACAAAAAGGCGATTCTATGAAAAGATTTCTTCATTTGGGTTGAATTTATATGAAAAATCAGTTAAAGTACATAAAAGTATGTTTTGCAGTAGCTACTGCTACCGACTTGACATCGCGCATAATTTAGGATTAAGGATTGTAAGTAAGGGGGATTATATGCGGGGACTTAAGAAAAAAGAGGGGCTCAAGATCTTGATCGGGGCGGCGGCTATCATTTTGGTTAGCAGTGCCATCGGAGTTCTGGCAAACATTTCCCTGGTCAACCAATTAATTAACAGTGAATGTATTATCCACTCCCGAGCATCCCATCGGGAAGCCTCCCGGATCGACCTGGCCGAAGCTAAGAAAAAGTTCGATGAGGGACAGGCAATCTTCATTGATGCCCGCTGCCTGGATGATTATAACTGGGGCCACATCAAGAGAGCAATTAGCCTGCCCCTGGACAGCCTGGAAATGGAGTGCCCTTCGGTTATTGCCCAGTTTCCTAGAGAAAAGGAGATAATCACCTACTGCAGCGGCAGTACCGATTGCCAACTGAGCATTGATCTGGCCAAGAAATTGAGTAATCTCGGTTACTTACATGTCAATGCCTTCTTTGGCGGTTGGCTGGCCTGGGAAGCTGCCGGGTATCCCATTGAGCCGGGAAATTAATCTTTGCCTGAGAACTGAGAGAACATGATAGCTGTCTTTGCCTTTTTTAAAAAATTCTTTTGTCATAGATACACTACCGTTGGCTTCCGGGTGATCCTGGGAGCTATTTTCATCTGGGCAAGCCTTGATAAAATTTCTCACCCGGAAGAATTTATTAAAGTTGTTGAAAGTTATAAACTCCTACCTTTTTCTTTGGCCGTCATTTTTGCAGTTTCTTTGCCCTGGGTGGAGCTTATCTGTGGGTTATTGCTAATCGCCGGCGTATCTACCCGGAGCTCGGCCGCGGTGTTAACTTTTATGCTCAGCAGCTTTATGGTTGCCATCGGCATTAATCTGTATCGAGGGGCTGAGCTTTCCTGCGGCTGTTTCGATGTTCAAACGGGAAGCGATGAGCTTTGGGTAACATTTCTAAGGGATATACTTTTGATTGGTATGGGTCTGCAGATTCTTTTCTTTGATCAGGGCTCATTTAGCCTCCGGGGCTTGCTTGCCCGGAAATTCACGCAAGATTACAAAAAATAACCAGTGACCAATCCTTCAAACTTAAACCCCTATACCCTTGAACCCTTCGACAGATTTTGGGGGAAACTCCGGTGAGATTAATAGGTCTTGATTTTGGTTCAGTATATTTCAAAGGTGTTGTCATAAACCAGGGCACCCGGATTGACCACTCGTGGTATTGCAAGAACACCGGTAATACAATTGACCTACTTGACTCTTTTTTAACCAAAATCTCCGAATTATTTCCGGAAGAAAAATTCAAGGTAGGCATTACCGGGATGAACATATCCAACGATAGTTCGAATACTATTCACCATACCAACGAGATTATTGCCCTCACTTCTGGTGTCCTCCCGTTTTGTCGCGACTGTCGAAGCATTATTGAAATAGGAGGACAAACCTCCAAATTTGTCCTGCTAAAACAGGGCGAAAATAATGAACCTAAGATATCGGAATTCTCCACTAACGAATTGTGCGCAGCCGGGACTGGCTCATTTATTGAGCAACAGGCAAAGCGTCTGAACCTCACCGTAGAAGAACTTTCGGATTTGAGTGAAAAGGCTAAGAAGCATGCAAGGATTGCCGGAAGATGCTCGGTATTTGCAAAATCTGATATGATCCATCTCCAGCAAAAAGGAACACCGGTCGAAGAGATAGCTTATGGGCTCTGCCTGGCAATTGCAAAGAACGCCTGCACCATCCTTCTGAAAGGCAGAGAGCTCGAAACGCCCGCAGTTATATCAGGTGGCTGCGCAAAAAATAAGGGTATTGTAAGAGGGTTTTCCGACACATTCAATTATGAGGCCGGTAGCCAATTAATACCTTTTGAGTTTGCCGGTCTGGAAGGTGCTATCGGAGCTGCTTTAGAAGCCAATAAACATATAAATTGTCTGACAAACATTAATGAGATTAAAGAAAATATTAAAAATATTTTATCAAAAAATATCAAAACTTTTCATTCCGTATTTACGTCCCTCCCGGGAACGAATGAGCCAAAGAGGAGTACAGAACCCGAAAACATCCTCAGCGAAACGACAGAAGGTTTCATCGGAATAGATGTGGGAGCAGTAAGCACGGATTTTGTTGTGCTTGACCGAGATGGGAATGTCATATCATCGGTTTACCTTCCCACCAGAGGAAGACCTGTAGATGTTATCATGAAAGAACTATCAATTCTGAACGACAGATTTAGAGGAGGACTTCGCGTCATAGGATGTGGGACAACTGGCAGTGGGAGATATCTTGCCGCAAAACTAATTGGCGCGGATTTGATCAAGAATGAAATAACATGTCAGATGCTCGGGGCTCACCTCTACTTTGATGATGTTGATACGATATTCGAGATAGGCGGGCAGGACTCAAAATTCATATCCGTTAAAGACGGGAGAATGGTTGATTTTGTCATGAATAAAATATGTGCTGCTGGCACCGGTTCATTTCTCGAAGAGCAGGCAACCCAGCTCGATCTAAGGATTGTTGATGAGTTTGCCAACCTGTCTTTTAAATCCAGAATTCCATCCGATCTCGGGTCAAGATGCACTGTATTTATGGAGACCGAACTCTTAAACGCGCGGAAGGGCGGAATTAGTCTGGAAGATATATGTGCAGGGCTTTCGTATTCGATAGTCAAAAACTATTTAGAAAAGGTGGTCGCGGGCAGAAAAATAGGGAATAAGATCGTATTCCAGGGTGGGGTAGCGTCAAACGATGCGGTGGTAGCAGCATTTGAAAAGACACTCGGTAAGTCGGTATATGTGCATCCGTATAACCGGATATCCGGAGCTATCGGGGCCGCCTTATCTGCCAAGCTATATATGAACAACGATAAAAGCCAGTTTAAGGGATTAAACCTTAATATAAAACCAGGGGTCCATTCATTTGAATGCAAAGCCTGCTCTAATTTCTGCGAGGTTAATGCGATCGAGATAGAGAACCAGAAGGTGTTTTTTGGAGATGTATGCGAAAAATATACCAGCAAAGGAGCAAAAAGGAAGGATAAATTAATCCCAGATATTGCCGAAGAATACATAAAATTCTGTGAGTCCTTTTTTAAAAAAGACCGGGGAGAAAGAGAAACTATTGGAATTCCAAGAGCATCGTCTCTTATCGCTTACCTGCCTTTCTGGGCAACGTTTTTTTCTGAACTTGGTTTTGATCCGGTTTTATCTGAACCATCCTCAGAAGAAACACTAACTAACGGGCTTAAACACCTCCCGGTTGGAGCATGTCTTCCTCTAAAACTTACCGCAGGACACATACTCCAGCTCATCGAAAAAGATGTAGATCATGTGTTTATCCCAGCGGTTGTAACTCTACCAGGTGACGACCGGAGAAGATCGTATGCCTGTCCCTATGTCCAATCCATACCATTTATGGTGAAAATGAACCAACATAACTTTATTACTCCTGAGTTAATAATGGATGACGGCGAAAAGTCTTTTATTAAAGGTTTTTCAAAATACTCTTCAGAACTTAAGGTTACAAAAAGTAGGCTCCTGAATGCATACCGAAAGGCCAGCAAAATACAACATGATTTTGATTCCCGTTCAAAAATGACCGGAGAATCTTTGTTAACCTGGTCAAATTGCCGCTATAAATTTGCCATCATTGGTAAGCCATATAATACATTTGACGCTTATCTAAATCTAAATTTATTTGCTCACCTCAGAAAACTCAACGTTCTCGCAATACCATTAAATTATCTGCCTTTCAAACTTGATAAAATCCCATCTAATCTTCCCTGGAAATTTTCCACTGATATCTTCAGGGCAGTAAAGAAGATATCAGAGACCGAAGACATTTATCCAATTATCATATCTAACTTTGGCTGCGGTCCCGATGCATTTACATTTAAGCAGCTCAATGAAACTCTGAAGGATAAACCCTACCTGATGCTTGAATTTGACGAACACCGAGGGGAAACCGGGTTAATAACGAGACTCGAGGCATTTATTGACAGACTTGATATGAGCGAAGCCGGTAGGTCGATTAAAAAAAGCAAAACATTACTGTCAACCTCTGCTCGCGAAACCGGGATCGAAAAAAATAAAATCTACCTGCCATACTTTGCCGACCACGCTTATGCGTTCAGCGGCGCATTAAAATTTGCCGGTTTTGCTGCCGAAGTTCTGCTTCCGCCTGATGAAAACATTAAAAAACTAGGGGAAACACACTCATCAGGTAAAGAGTGCCATGCGTATTCAATGCTCGTTGGTGACCTAATAAATCTTAGCCGAAAGGAACCAGGAAAACAAATTATCTACCTATTCCCCGGGACTACCATACCGTGTCTTCTCCATCAATATGGGAATGGGATGAATATACTATTAGAGGAAACCGGCGTTGACAATGTAAAAGTAATGACCCCGGCAACCAATGATTTTTTCCGGATACTCAATATGGAAAGCTGCGTACGGCTTTACCAAGGCATCCTCGCTATTGATCTCATGGTTAAAGCAATGTGCGCGGCAAGGCCCTACGAGGTTAAAAAGGGATCAACGGATCTGGTCCATACCCAGAATCTTCAAGACATTGAGAAAACCTTAACAGAAGGCGCTGTGATCGAAGCCCTAGATAGGTCACTTAAGAGAATCGCAGAGATCAAAATAGATAAGACAACCCAAAGGCCCCTGGTTGGTATTGCCGGTGATATGTATACGAGAATAAATCCGGCTGCCAATTACGATTTATTCAAATACCTTGAACATCATGGGCTGGAAGTCTGGCCATCGCCCTTTGAGACTGATATAATTGATTTCGGCATAGCAAGATCGTTCTTACAGAGTGTTTCTGAACTTAATCTATCAGATACAATATTTTCAGGATCATTACTTTTTAAGAAGTTAATAGAAACCTGGAAATTCAGGAGGATTGTGGGTCGGCGAATATCAAGGTTTAAAGAACCTGGATACCAAGAGGTTATTAAACTTGCAGGACCGTATGTGGGAAATGAATCAAACGCATTATTATTATTGAATATTGCGAAAATGGTTGATTTTGCAAATAAAGGAGTGGGGGGCATTATAAATGCCATGTGTTTTAACTGTATGATCGGGACAGTATCGGCAGCTATTACCGAGAGGATCAAGAAAGACTACAACGATCTTTCGATGATAACACTCGTGTATTCCGGGAGTGAATACGCTTCTCAAAAGATGATCCTGGATGCCTTCATAAACCAGGTCAAAGTCAACAAATCCTCTATACTGAGACCCCAAAAGGGGGGAGACGCTGAAGGTGTAGGGCTTAGGCTCCCTCAAGGAGCAAGGAATAGCCTTTAGAGAGCTGCTTGAAGTCACCAGATCAAAAAAATGGATAAAATCCCGAATAATCCTTTACTTCAAAAGGCTCCTGTGTTAGACTTCTTTATTAGACTTATTTTCTTAGAAGGCTGGGATTTACAAAACCAAAGAACATTAGGGAAATTTTTATTTGAAGGGAGGTGAAGACATGACAGGAACGATAAAAAAGCTTATCCGGGATCGCGGTTTCGGTTTCATCAGTGCTGAAGATGGGAAGGAGATCTTCTTCCACCGCTCCGCTTTGGAGGGGATAGATTTTGATGCTATAGAAGAGGGTAGCAGCGTAGAGTTCGGTACGGAAAGTGGGCCTAAGGGCCCCCGGGCAGCGAATGTAAAGCTGACAAAAGATTAGCGTAAGGAGGTGCAATTCACGGTCAGGTTTACATTCTTGAAAATTGGAAAATTCGGGATGATTCTAATTTCTTCCCCGCCTGTACGTAGCACGGAGACGGGTAACTATTGAACTTGTCCTGAGCCTGCTGAAGGAAAAGAGTACCGTCCCCATTTCTAACCTATGTACTTTGCCCTTCGCCTTTTCCAAATAAACACTTGACTCATTGACTCCTTTTATCCTTCGTAGTATTTTTACTACGGAGAACGAGCGTACACTTTTACCCTTCGCAGTGGTTCTATCACGGAGAACGGGCATGCCTTTTTGGAAAACAAAAAGTAAACGACATCCCCTATTTTTCACAGGGTAACCGAGATATGAAACTTCATATCCTTTTCGTGCTCGCTTTGGTTCTTGTTTTTCCCTTGGCGAGCCATGCGGAATTGTTAGGGTATGTCGAAGCCCGCGGCTTCTATCTGCATGGTGTTTCTGATGACAATGAGAAGTACATCTCCCTGGAGCGGCTCCGGCCCACCTTCTCCCAGGAGCTGGAAACCATCCCTAATACCAGTCTCACGGTAACGCCCCAACTATACTTTCAACAAGGCCGCTACCGAACCAACATCGAGGAGGTGGATGACTACCTTACCATCGAGAGGTTTTACCTCGATTGCTACTTTGAAAGGTTTGACCTCCGCCTCGGCCGGCAGGCAGTGAACTGGGGCTCAGCCCAGATCTGGAACCCTACTGACCTGTTCCGTGAGTTTTTCCTTACCGACTATTGGGCCGAGCGCAAGGGTATCAACGCCGCTAAGGCCTTTGTCCCCCTACCCGGAAACTTATGGCTGGTCACTGTCGCCGCAACTGATGACACAAATATCTCGGATAACCGCTACGGCCTCAAGTTAGGCACTACCTGGAAAGATGCTGACATCGCCGGTGTTTTTATGGATGACATCGTAGAAGACAGGCTGGTCGGGGGGGTGGACATTAAGGGACAGTTTGAAATCGGCTACTGGCTTGAGGCCGCATGGTTTTTCCCAATGGACAAAGATCTGGATGATCATCTGGAGTTCGTGGTCGGGGTAGACTATTCCTTCCCCTTGAAAGACGGGCTGATTATCGCCGCCCAGTATTACCATGACGGAAGCGGGGAAAGGTCGAAACGGGATTATGACTGGATGGCCGTGATTGCCGGCACCAGGTTCAACCTGGCCCGGGATTACGCCTCGCTCATGGCCACCCTGGCCTGGAATGGTGAGGTATCACTTTCACTGCTCGTGATCTCAAACCTTAACGATAGCACCGGGATCATTACCCCTTACCTGAACTTGACCCTCCCTTATAACCTCCAGCTCAATCTCGGGGCAAACCTGACCGTAGGCCCGGAAGGAGGCGAGTTTAAACCTGGATTGGAGATAGTGCC
>JAUWWP010000198.1 GCA_030616835.1 Deltaproteobacteria bacterium
AATATCATCTATATGGCTAAAGATACCGCCAACAACGCTGCTCGCCACCGGACGGGGCAGGTTACCGTGCAGGACACTATTGCTCCCGAGGATGTCGGCTTCATTTGGTATGAACAATCGCTCACCGATCCCACCAGCTACAGCCAGATTATGATCGATAGCAGTAAGATCGAGCTACACTGGACCGAGAGCACAAGTGTTGATGTTGAGGGCTATAATATCTATCAGAATGGTGCCTGGACTGCCTCAGTCGGTGTTGCAATCGGCTCTTATTCCGTCAGCGGCCTGAGCTTCACCAGTACCTATACCTATAAGGTCACCGTATATGATGAGGTACCCAACGAAAGTAGTGGAAGGGAGCTGGTGGTAATCCTGGATATTGATGGTGATGGGCTCCCCAACATCTGGGAATATGAATACGACTTAGACCCCTTAGATGCTACCGGAGATAACGGGGCAGAGGGGGATCCGGATGGGGATGGCATTACCAATATGGAGGAACTGCTCGGTGGGCTTAACCCGCAGCTTTTTTCCCTGATGGTCGGCGATGTCAACATCGACGGGCGAGTAAACAACACCGATCTGGACCTGGAGTTTCAATATATCAATGGTCTTCTCACCGGCTCGCCGCCCCCGCCGAGTGTGGCGGTTACCGAGGATGATATTGTAACCATTGGGGATGTGGTCTATATTGCCGGATTCTCCCGTGGTGTCTATCCGGGCTCAGACCTGCTGGGGCCTCCGTTATATTCCCTGAGCCTGGTTTCGATCACGGTCAGCCAGTCCAACCCGGTTGCCGGTTCCACGGTGACCATCACGGTGGATGTGGCGGAGAATATCGATGAGCCCTATCTCCTGAGCCTGGAGGGAATAAGAGTAAGCTTTGCGGTTACCGATGGAGGGGGAAGTTTTCCTGGAGGGGCAGGGACCAACCAGATTTATGCACACATTCAAGTATCCGATTTTACGGGAACAGCCGAGGTTTCCTTCATGCTTGATTCGGACCCGGGCGATAATGTAGTCACTGCCCGGATCCAGCTCCTGGACGCCGGCGGAGGGGAAATCACCATCCTTTCGATCCCGATTACGATTGTGGGGAGTGGGACCGGCTAATCCAATCCCATAATGTCAAATGACCAAACGATAAATATTTTATCATTTGAACTTTGGATTTCATTTGAGCTTTGAGCTTTGACATTTGGAATTAAAATTGTAATGGGATGATTTAGTGGGATTTAAGCTGAGATTTCGAGTATTGCTACCTGCTCTGACGGCAGCAGTTATCTTCGGAGGGCTTGCGGGCGCCGATCTCTATCTGAATGATCCCTACCCTCGGCCCGGCGGCGACCAGACCGTCTCGCTCTCCGATACCCTCTTCGTTCAGCAGTCCCTTGATGGAACCGGATGTGAGCTCAAGCCAGTGGTTGATACCGATGGCGATGGGGCAATTACTGCCGCCGATGTTTTATCAAGCCTTCTGAACTACGGCTGTAATTCCTCTCCCTGCACTCTGTCCAGCCCGACTACGGGAACGCCAATCGAGATCCTTCCCGATCCTGGCTCTCCCACCCTCGGCCTCCCCGGCCAGACCCTGATATTGACCGCCACGGTCAGCAATACCATATTCCCCTCGACTGAGGCCCAGATCAACTGTGAAGACAATGCCATTGTCGTTGATCTGGATCCCCTTGTCGAAGATGATGGCATTCCGGTCATCTTTGAGATAACCGAGGATACCGGGGGAGGTGCTTATCTGGGGACTCCGGGAGCTACAACCCTGCTGACCTGGGTTAATTCCAGCGATCCTTTCGATCTCAGCACGGGAACTGCCCAGGTGGAACTCACCCTCGGCAATTCCGGCATAGTCAGGGTGGTGGCCCGCACCCGGTTATTGACTAACCCTCCGGCATGGGACAATGTCCTTCAGATCTTTCAGGCCGACTTTCCCCAGATCATCACCGTTTCCCTTGATATTCATATTACCTCTCCGGTCAATGGCACCCTCTTATCCACCACTGTGACCGATGTAACCGTAACCACCACCGCTGCCGTGGGTAACACTATCTACCTGCAGATTGATGGGGTTACTCATCCGGAGATCTCTCATGTTGTCGCTGATGCCGATTGGGATCCGGCAAAAGGGTGGTATGAGTTTACTTTTCCGAATGTAGATCTCTGGATTGATACTCCCGGGGACCGTTGGGTTCCATTAATTTCGGTAATCGAGGCAACCGGGGGTATGTCTAATATTGTCAATGTTTATCCTGATACTACCTCACCGAGTGTGAACATAACTGACCCTGCACCTGGTGAGACCATAACAACTAACCTGGTAACAGTAATTGCGAGCTGTAGCGATAGTGGTAGTGGCATCGCCTCGTGCAGGGTATGGGTAGATGGGAAAGCTGAGCAGGATAGTCCCGGGATATTTGCTTTAGCCGATGGTCCCCATACCGCTTATGCTCGGGCAACTGATAATGTGGGTAACAGCACCCCTTCTGCTCCGGTTCCCTTTAATGTATTTACCGGTATCATCTGGGTTACCATCACATCACCGACAGACGGAACAATCTTCGCTACCCAGGATATACCGATAAGTGGAACCTATGTCAATGTCGGTGCGGACCCGACTATTACTGCCAACGGGGTTCTGATGACTGATGATGGGACAACCCCGAATGGAAATTGGAGTGGGGTTGTGGATACCGGGGCCGAGGGAGCAGTAACCATCACGGTTACTGCCGATGATACCTTTAATATCGCTACCGCTTCAGTAAATATCTGTGTGGATACTCTGGATCCAACAGTTAGCATTAACCCTCTGTCCTGTCAGGCCAGCAGCACAGTGGTGGTGACCGGAACCGTGAATGGAACCGGGGCCTGCGGATTGGTTAGTGTGGTGGTGAACCCGGGTATGGTAATTGCCGATGTTGTGGAGCCTAACTGGACGGCTATTCTGACATTGCCGGACGGAATGGGACAGGCAATCGACGCTACTGCTACCGACGCCGCCGGCAATACCACAGTTACCTCTACTACGGTGGATGTGGATTTGCAAGCCCCAGTAGTTACTATAACCTCCCCGACTGACGGGAAGGTTACCAATTCCACTACGGTTACCGTAAGCGGAACCGCTACCGATGTCTCCGGCAGTGGAGTGGCAGTAGTGTTAGTTAATGGTGAGACCGCAGCCGGGACGGAAGATTGGTCAATCACCTTCACCGGTCAGAGTGGAAATCCCTCATACTCGGCGGTAGCAGTGGACTCCTGCGGGAACCAATCTTCACCGCAGTTAGTAAGCATAACTATCGATCTTAACCGGCCTACTGCCGAGCTCATCTCTCCGGTTGAAGGAAGTTGCTGGAACAGCTCCGCGGTGCAGGCAGATGCAATATGCAATGATGTGGGCGGGCAGATAGCCTCCTGCCAGGTTCGCATTGACGGCGGGCCCTGGTATGATGTCCCGGCTACCATCAGTGGTCTGAGTGATGGGCCCCATAATGCGGCGGCCCGGGCTGTTGACCAGGGAGGCAATGAGTCGCCCCCGGACTTCCATAACTTTATCGTTGATACCACTGCCCCCATCGTTAGTATCTCCTCCCCCACTCCTGATTCCTGGAGGGGGCCAACGGTGGTTGTTACCGGGACTGTGAGTGACGCCATCAGGATAGGGAATTTGGCCACGCTCTGCCTGGCCCCTCCGGGAGAGGACTGTGTTATCTACCAGCTCGCTCCTTCGGCCACCCCGACCTACACTGAATCCGGCAGCCTTGACGCTGACTTCGGGGATGTGGATGGGGATGAAGACCTGGATATCGTGGTTGCCAATCACAATGGGCAGAATCGCCTGTATATAAATGACGGAAACGGAATCTTCACCGATGGTACTTCTGGCCGGATGCCCCTGGACAGCGACTTAAGCTACGATGTTGATCTGACCGATGTGGACGGGGATCTGGATCTGGATATATTCATTTCCAATTACGGTCAGAACCGCCTCTACCTGAACAACGGTACTGGAATCTTTACCGATGTGACTGCGGCCCGACTACCGGTAGATAATGACCAGAGCCGTGATGCCGAGTTCGGGGATGTGGACGGAGATAGAGACCTGGATATTATCATTGCTAACTATAACGGTCAGAACCGCCTCTACCTGAATGATGGTGGTGGTTATTTCATCGAGGCCGCCGATGTCCTGCCCGAAGATAATGATGGAAGTTTTGATATTGAGGTGGGGGATGTGGATCTGGATTCCGACCTGGACATCTTCGTTTCCAACTGGGGTCAGCAGAACCGCCTCTACCTGAATAACGGCTTCGGGATCTTTGGTGATGGCACCGGCCACCTCCCCGAAGATACGGACTACAGCCGGGATGCTGACCTGATAGATGTCAACCGCGATTTTTACCCGGACCTGGTGATCGCCAATTATTTCGGGCAGAACCGCCTTTACCTCAACGATGGCAATTGGGGCGGGGCAGCAATGGGGAGCTTTTTTGACGCTACCGCTACCAACCTGCCACCCCTAATGGATAACAGCATAGATGTGGATCTGGCCGATATTGACAATGACGGCGACCCCGACCTTATCGTTGCCAATTACGAACAGCAGAACCGCCTTTATCTCAATGACGGCTCCGGTGTCTTCACCGATATCACTGACCCGCACCTGCCGGCGGATATGAATTTGAGCCGGGATGTTGACTTCGGGGATGTGGACGGTGACGAAGACCCGGACATCATCGTTACCAATTACCTTGAGCAGAATCTCATTTATATCAATAATTACGGGACGGTTGTCCAGACAGTTCCGGTTGACCCGGCTACCGGTAACTTCACTGGAACCTTCACCCAGGTTTCCGAAGGTAATTACACGGCGACTGTCACCTCCGAGGACAACTGCGGTAATCCAGGCTCGGCCTCGGTCAACTTCACAGTTGATACCACTGAGCCTCAGGTAGATATTAGTTCCCCGGTTGCCGGGGAGTGTATTAGCAGTTTAGCAGTGGTAGTTGATGGCAGTGTAACTGAGATCTCGCCATACACTATTCTGGTAACGGTGAGTAATGCTACTTATACCTATACTAATAGTGGAGCTTCCTTCCCGATTACGGTAAGCGGGGTCACCGATGGAGTGTACGATATTGATGCAGTGGTGACCGATGCCGGCGGAAATGTTGGCTCGGCTCCTACGGTGGCCAATGTAGAGGTGGATACGGTGGAACC
Source organism: Deltaproteobacteria bacterium (assembly GCA_030616835.1). GTDB lineage: Bacteria > Desulfobacterota. The sequence continues at coordinate 5,230 of JAUWWP010000198.1, forward strand.
GATGGTTACTATTAACTTACCAATTGCGGGGGAGTGTATTGGTAGCTCAACGGTGTGTGTAGACGCCTTTTCTGATGGGGGTGAGGCGGTGAGCTGCACGATGGACGGTTACGGGCCGTACGATCCGGCAGTGGATTGTTTCATCGGAGTAGCGGATGAAGTGGGCTACACGATTGCCTGTTCGGCTACGGATGCCTGTGGGAATGTGGGTTCGAGCAGTGTCACCCCGGTGGATGTTGACACGGTGGATCCGGCGGCGCCGGCGATCACCTCACCGGCAGATACCAGTTGTGTTCCCTCCCCGGAGGTAGCTACTGACATTACCTGTGGGGAGGGCAGTTGTAAGGAGTGGCTGGATGGTGCGGCCTGGCAGGCATGTGGTACTGGTTTCAGTGGGGTAGCGGATGGTGCTCATGTACTGGAGGCAACCTGCAC
>JAUWWP010000036.1 GCA_030616835.1 Deltaproteobacteria bacterium
AGCGGCAGTGTGTTTGATATTTATGGTGCTTCGCTTGATGGCAACTACAATGGCATTCCTGACCCGGAAGATGACTTTACCTGGATGTTCGGAAATGTCGCGGATAAGATACAACCAAGAATCTCGTGTTCGGGACACACCCCCGATCCCTTCTCTCCTGACGGTGATTTCTTTGATGATTTCACTACCATCGTGGTCTTCCTTGAGGATATGGGGATGACGAGTAGCGGGATTCGGATGTGGCAGGTGGTGATCCAGAATGAAGCCGGTAATGTCGTCCGCACTCTGGTTAAGCCGGTTGAAGGGGTCAACATCAGCGACTCAGTAGATTGGGATGGGAAAAATGGAATAGGAGTGGTGGTTGCCAATGATGTATATAATTATTTATTGAAAGTTATTGATAATGATGGAAACTGGTCCTATGCGACATGTGATGATTTGATCCGGGTAGACAGCGCCCTTGATCCAGCGTATTTCCGGGGTTCATCGGTAATAATAGCAGTGCCGCCGGGGTAATTATTTGCCGGTTTTCTATTCCCCGGCTCTCCGGGGGGACCATATTAGAACCCTTCCGAAAAGAAGGGTTTTTTTTAAACCCAGATAATGGGTGAGCGTGTGGGAAATTAAAGTTGACATATGAATCAAAAAGATTAATAATAATCCCAAATGAAACTGCTTTATAAGCTCACACTCATTATGCTCTTCATCTCCACCGTGCCTCTTGCTATCTCCGGCTATTCATCCATTAATATCAGTCAGGAAGAGGTTGTGGGAAAGATTCAACAACTCCAGTTGAAGAGTGCTGCTAATATCAACAGCCAGGTGAAGAAGTACCTGAACGATATAATTACCAACCTGAGATTCGGGGTGGAATATTTGAAGCTGGAGAGTCTCTCCGATAGGGCTAAGCGGGGAAGCCTGAAGATCCTTTACCGCCAGTTTGATCAGATAAGTATAATATCCCTGCTAAATAGCTCGGGGAAGGAGATCATTGATAGCGTTTATACCAGAAGGGGGAAAGACTCCCGGAAGGAGGGAGATCGATCGGTATCCCCGGGAGAGCTTAAGGAGTTTCGCCGACATATGCCTTTCAAGGCAGCGCTCAGTCAGGGCATAGCAATGGGGCCGGTTTATACCTCTAAGCAGAGGGAGGTTCCATTAGTGCCCCTGGCAATCGCCTTTGATATTCACGGAGGTAAATCGAAGTGGGTCCTCGGTGTGGAGCTTTCCCTGGCCAAGATCCAGGAGATGATCGCAGGTTTCTCCCTCGGTAAAAGGGGTATTGCCTATCTGGTAGATGGGGAGGGAAGGCTGATCTTCCACCCTTCCCGGGAGAGAGCCCTGAGCCGGGAGGATGTGAGTGGTGTGAGCATTGTTAGGCGATTTCTGCAACAAAGAGATTCCGGGGTGATGAGTTTTGTGGATAAGGACGGGACAGTAAGCATCGGTGCCTACGGCCCGGTAGGCTTCCAGGATTGGGCAGTGGTGGTCCAGCAGCCCCAGGAGGAGGCCCTGGTTGGTATCCGGAAGATGAGGGAGCGGATATTCTTCTGGATCGGGGTTAGCCTCGTGATCGCGGTTGGTATCGGGATAGTTTTTGCCCGGGGGGTGAGCGAGCCGGTCAAAAAATGTGCCCAGGGGGCCCTGGAGATCGCCAAGGGCAAGTTCGATCATAAGATAAAGGTAGAGAGCAAGGATGAGATAGGGCAGTTAGCCCAGACCTTTAACTATATGAGCGGAGAACTGAAGGGCTCCCGGAGGCAGATTGAGAAGCAGAATGAGGAGATCAGGAGGTGGAACCTGGAGCTTCAGGATAGGGTGGAAGAGAGAACCCGGGAGTTAAAAGAGGCCCATGAGCGTCTTTTACGAACTCAAAAGATGGCAGCGGTTGGGGCCTTAGGGGCTGGGGCCGCTCACGAATTAAATAACCCTTTGGTAGGCGTCCTGGGATTTGTCCAGTTGCTACTGATGAAGAAAAAGGAAGGGGATCCGGATTACCGGGCATTAAGATCTATCGAAGAACAATCAAAAAGGTGCAAGGAGATAGTCCATGGCTTGTTAGCTTTTTCCCAGTCACAACAGGAAGACAGGAACTATATCTCGCTTAACCTGAATAGTGTTATTAACAGCGCCCTTTCCCTAACGAAAAGCGAGATTGTTTCCCAGAAGATCTCTGTCAATAATCAGCTCGATCCCGAGCTGCCCGATATCTATGGAGATTTCAACCAACTGCAGCAGGCATTTCTAAACATAATCTCTAATGCCCGAAATGCGATGCCGGAGGGAGGGGTGCTTTCCATTACTACGGAAAGCGATGACCACAAAACAGTCCGTTTGAAGATCAGCGATACGGGCAGAGGTATTTCCCAGGAGATTATTCAGCGCATCTTTGATCCGTTTTTTACCACCAAGGATAACTGGCAGGGAACCGGGCTGGGCCTGGCGGTTACTAATCGCATTATTGATGAGCATATGGGGACGATTGATGTCGAAAGCGAGCTCGGGAAGGGAGCAACCTTTATTCTGAGCTTCTCCTTGGAAGATAACCAAAAACTTACAGGTGAGCACTACAAGGTTGAACATGAAGCAGTAAAGGCCCATTTGATATAGTTTGAATTTTATGATAAATAAAGTAATGGGTTTGTTCGCTATTTCTGGGGATAGCCTGATATGCTGAAAAGAGTAATTATAATCACCCTGGCAATATTGGTCTTTGTGATCATCAGTTTTTTTGTCTACCGACTTATCTTCCCGGAAAGAGGTCTGGTGTTGGCTTCCTTGGAGGGGATTGTGGAGATCGAAAGCGGTGGGGTCTGGATTCCCCTCCGGGCCGGGGATAAGATATTTGCGAATTCCCGGATAAGGGTCAAGGAGGATTCGGTGGTCGTGCTAAAGGTGGGCGAGGACTCCTTCATCAAGGTTGAACCCGGCTCCGAGCTTCTCCTGCAGGAGGTGAGTGGGGATAAAATTAAGGCAAAGCTCGAGGAAGGAAAGCTATCTGCCGCTTTAAAAGAAGGGGCCGGGCTTCTTGTTCAGGTGGAGACCGGGGGAGGTGAGGCTCTGGTGGAGAGCAAGGGGGGCGAGTTTACCGTGGCGGCAGATTCGAAAGGATCACTTACGGTAGCGGCCAAAGAAGGAGAGGTTTCTCTGGCTAACCAGAGTGGGGTAACCCGGATAGTTCCCGGGGAAGTGGCAATGGTAGCGCCTGACAAGCCAATGATGAAAAGTAAGGTTTCCCAAAATGTTTTCCTGGATATCAAATGGCCCTGGCCCGCTGCTGCGCGGACTAACAAAAGGGAGGTTTTGGTAAGTGGATCAACCGCAGTGGGGGCAGTGGTAACCATCAACGGGGTAAGGACGGATACTGACTTTAATGGAAATTTTGTAAGCCTGGTGCCCTTACAGGAAGGAAGGAATATTCTGATAGTAACCGCTGAAGGTATCCTGGGAGATCGGAAAGAAGTGGTTTCTCCGGAGATATTGGTTGATACCATTGTGCCGGATATTGAGATTAAAACCAGGGATCTCTGGAAATAGCGTAGGGGCTTGATTTTCAGCCTTCGCAGTCCGCCTGAGGCGGACGAAGTAGGCCATCAAGCTCGTCGGGTTCGATGACCTGTCCTGAGCCGTGTCGAAGGGATCAAACCCCTACATTAAATACATTATTTGGGATTACATGAGAATTGAACTTCAGAAATCAAGGGGAGAGATGGAGGGGCTTGTTAAGGAGTTAAGGAGTACCAAAGAAGAGCTGCGTTCGCTCCGAAGGGAACTCCTCCAGGCCTCAAAGCTGGCGGAGCTGGGCACGATTGCTGCCACCATGGTTCACGAGCTCAAGCAGCCTCTTTTTGGAATAAAGTCTTTTGCCCAGATGATCCTGGAAAAGCTACCCGAGGACAGTGCGTTTAAGAAAAAAATTACTCAAATTATTGAGCAGTCGGTCAGGATGGAGGGTATCCTTCAACGGATACGGGAGTTCTCCCGTAAATCCGGATATGAGCTTACCACCTTTGATATTAATGAGCCGGTTGAAGGTGCTCTGGAACTGCTGGCCCATGGACTGCGAAAGTCAAATATAAGAATTTTACGCGAGCTTTCCCCGGGGCTGCCAAAGATAAAAGGTGATTTCAACCAGATTGAACAGGTATTTGTTAATCTGATTGATAATGCCCGGGATGCCATTGAGGGGATAGATGGAGGCCTGATTGGAGTAAAGGCCCTGCTGGGGTCTAAGGATCAAGGGGTAGAGGTCATAGTCTACGACAATGGAAATGGAATTCCGGAAGATCTCAGGGACAATGTCTTCAAGTCATTTTTTACCACCAAAGAAAAGGAGAAAGGCACCGGTCTGGGACTCTTTATCTGCCAGGAGATCATCAGGGACCACGGGGGGGAGATTAAGCTTTTAAGCCCCGAGGAGACTGTCCAGGAACTTAAAGAGAAGGCAGTAACCGCTTTCAAAATCAAGCTCCCGGCAGTTGATCAGCAAGGAGATAGCGATGGAAGGTGAAAATATAATTGCCCGGCTTAATGAGGAGCTCAGAAGCTTTAAGTCTGAGGTAGAGAGGGACAATCGGATTCTGGTTGTTGATGATGAGGATGTTGTCTTGATGGTGCTGGAGGAGCTTCTGCTCGGCGAGGGATACCAGGCAGCACTTGCCAAAAGCGGTGAGGAAAGTATGGAACAGTTCCGCAAATCTCCTTTTAAGCTGGTAGTTACTGACAAAAACCTCCCGGGAATCTCCGGTCTGGATGTTCTCCGACAATGCAAAGAGTTAAACCCTTTGATCGAGGTCCTGATGATAACCGGATACGCCTCTCTGGAATCGGCCCTCGAGGCAATCGGCCTGGGTGCCTATGATTATCTGACCAAGCCCTTTGAGAATCTGGATGTCCTGCGGGTCAAGATAAGAAAGGCCATGGGCAAGCAGAAGCGCACCCTTATCAATAGAAAGATAGTAAATGAGCTGAAAAAGCTCACTGATGAATTTATGCAGATGAGCGGGTCCAAAGAAGCGCAGCGCCATATTGTTGGTAAATTTGCCGCGGAGCTCGAAAGGTTCAAGCAGGAGCTGGGCAAGAGGAATAGGATTTTGGTGATCGATCAGGATGAAGAGGTGGGGGGAGTCTCTACCCGGTATCTTGCGGAGCAGGGATATGATGTGACTTATAAGCTAACTGGGGAAGAAGGGGTTGATTTCCTGAAGGAGCAGGGGGCAAATCTAATTATCACTGATAAGGATCTACCGGAGATGGATGGTTTTACCCTGATTGAAAAGGCAAAGCAGATTGATCCCGATGTGGAGGTGATGATGATTGCCTCCGGATCTTCCCTGGATACGGTGCTGAAGGCAGTGGATAAGGGGGCCTGCGATTATCTCCTGAAGCCTCTGGAAGGACTTAATGTTCTGCAGACCAAGGTTAAAAAGGCGCTCCGGGAACAGAACGACAATCTCCGGTATAAAAAGCTAATTCAGGAGCTGAAGAGCTTGAGCAAGGAGGCACTGCACTTTGCCCGGGAGGCCGAGAGGAGAAAGAGTTTCTTCGAGGAGCTTACCGAAGAGGAAGACGCGCTGGTGGAGGGGCTGGGAGCAGCTCCAGCCCGTCCGCCGGAGGAGGTTGAGGCTGATAAGCCAATAGTTATTAAGGTAGAGCCTAAAGAATCCCAGGAGAAGTTCGAGCAATTTATGGAAGAGGTTAAGGAAGAGCCGAGGGCAGAGGAGAAGGCAGCAGAGCCAAAGCCAGAGGCAGTGGAGCCAAAGCCAGAACCTGCGCCAGCGGAGCCAAAGCCAGAACCTGCGCCAGCGGAGCCAAAGCCAGAAGCAGTAGTGGAGGAGAAACTTGGGAAAACAAGAGTTCTGGTTGTTGACGATGAGGAGGTGGTTCTTCAGGTAATGGAGGAACTTCTTACCAATGAGGGATACGAGGTGGAGCTTGCCCTCTCAGGAGAACAAGGTCTCGGGCTTCTAACAGACAAGTCTTTTGATTTAATGTTGATTGATAAAAATTTACCCGGGATCTCCGGGCTGGATTTGATCGGCTCAGCAAAGAAGGTGGATCCGGAGATGGAATTTATTATGATGACTGCCTACGGCTCCCTCCAATCAGCCAGGATGGCAATGGAGTTGGGGGTGTGTAGCTACATCTTGAAGCCTCTCGATGATGTCAAAGATATCTCCCAGGTGGTTAGCTGGGCAACACATAAGCGGCGGGAGAAGGTTAAGCTCAAGAAAGCAGTCGAGCAACTTCAAGAGGAGAATCAATTTCTGAAGCAGGAACTCACCGAGCTGAAGAAAAAATTCAATCTGGATGCCTGATTTTTGATATAATGGATAAAATGAAGGCATTATGAACCTCAGGCTATCCACAAAATCAATCTTAATATTACCTCTCATCGTCCTCCTTCCCTCTCAGCTTCCTGCGGAACTAAAGAAACGCTTCGACATCAAGGTGCTTCCTCTCCATCAGAAGATCATTGCTGATGGCCAAAAAGGGTATTCCCTGACCTTTGTGATCCTTGATCGATATAAAAGGCTACTGGAAAAGCAGGAACTTCAGCTAAGCTCTGATCTGGGCAGTTTGTCCCCGGTAATAGAAGCCCCCCCCGGATTTTATACCGCTTTTCTCACTCCTCCGGAGATCCTGGAGACGAAACTCATCAAGATCACTACCCGGGCCCGGGTCCAGGGATTAATAGTCTCCAAGGCCTTCAGGATAAAAGCCTATCCCTATCAGGGTCTATCCACCCCAGTCTCCTCCAGTCCCGATGTGGTAATTACCGGGAAGGTGAGGAGGGTAAAGTTAAATATTACGGTGCAGGACAAGATTGGCCAGGCTATTGGGGATGCGAGATTAACCGTAGAGAGCACAGTGGGCAAGATTGCCGAGATTAAGAACCTTGGTAAGGGGAGATACCGGGCAACCTACACTCTTCCTCCGGGAAGATACCCTAAGGCAGCAATTATAACTATAAAGGCGGAGTCCCGGGGGGTAACGACAATGGAAATGTTTATGATCCCACTTATTGCCCAAACCCGGCTTGAAGGGCGGACTAAGCCCAATTCTCGGGTAGCCATGAGGGTCGGTAAAAAGGAATTAGGGGCGGTGGATTCTGGGGAAGGTGGAGAATTTGAGCTTCCCCTGACAATTCCTCCAGGATATAACTATGCCACCCTTACCGTAACTGATGCCTTCGGAAATGTTAGTAGGAAGGCAATGGATTTTAAGATACCCAAATTCAAGTTAATGAAGATGTATATCACTCCCCAAAAGCTGCTGGCCGACGGCAACTCCCGGGCAGAGCTCAGAGTATTTATAATCGAGCGATTCGGTAAGCCCAGGAGGAAGGCAAAGGTAGTAATTACCGCAACCACCGGCGAAGTGTCTCCGGTCAGGGAGGAGAGCCCCGGGGTTTATGTAGCCGATTATTTCACCCCGGCGGGATTACCCGGGGGCGAAAGGCAGAAGACGGTGAGCATAAAGGCTTATATCCCCGGAGGTGGGAAGGAGCTGAGTGATTCGGGGGAGATTAAATTATGGGCCGGGTTCATTCCTGGCGAGATGAGCCTGCAGATTAAGCCAAAGGCTTTAGTGGCCGATGGTAGCTCCCAGGCAGCTATCCGGGTAGAGCTAAGAGACCAGGCAGGAAATCCCCTGCCGGGAAGACCAGTGAGGATACTCGCTGATCTGGGGAAGGTAAGCAGAGTTGAGGATCTGAAAAACGGGGTATATACGGCCTGGTTAAGGAGTCCGAAGAAGAGGAAGAAAGAGAGTATCAGGGTTAGGGCCTCGCTGAGGGTTGGGATGGGTAGGGATCCGAGGAGGTATTTCTTTCTGGATAAGGAAGATCAGGTAAGACTTCTGACCGGGAAGCCAGCTATGATTTCTCTGGAAGCCATCCCCCCCTTCCTCCAGGCCGATGGGATCTCCTTTTCCCGAGTCACTACAAGAATTGCTGATGTCAACGAGAACCCCGTAGTCGGGGATTCCCTGGTGGTCACTGCTTCCCGGGGTAGGGTGGGAGGGGTGACGGATCACGGGGACGGAAGGTATTCCTTTAATTATTTCTCCTCCAAGGAGAGGTATGAAAAGATTGCCCGAATCTCTGTCACTAATACCCGGAGGGAATTCAATAAGGTGCTTTCAATGACCTTGATCCCTAAGCCGAAGAATTACAGTATCGGACTTAAGACAGGATACATTAACAATTTTGGCAAGATATCCACGGTATTTCCCGGGCTCGAAGCAACCTATCGAATGCCGGTGCTTAACCGAATGCTCTTTATGTCCCTTGAGTCGGGCTGGTATCGTAGTAAAAAAAGCTATCAACAAAGCGAGACCGCCCAGGGAGAAGATATAATTGACCGGGAGCTTCAGGTTATTCCCGTTTCTTTAAATACCTTCTACAAAAAAATTACTGCTTCCCCTCTTTTCACCCCTTACTTCGGGGGAGGGCTGGGGGCAAATATCACCAATTCCAAAATCTCTTCATCCTTCCAGCCGACATTTGTTCAGAAGAAAACCCTTTTCGGTGTTCATTGCTTTGGGGGGATTGAGACGAGGCTGGGGCCGGGAAGTGGATTGCTTGAGGTTAAGTATAATTACGCAAAGCTTGAGCCGGAAGAGGAGTTCGGGCTAAAAGGTAATGTGGGCGGGCTGGTGGTTTTTCTTGGCTACCGCTGGGAATTATAGAAATTTTTTAGTAGATTGTGATATTCATCATCGACAGAAATTGCAGTGTCTGATTTAATATAATTGGGTTTTTTTAGATTTTTACTCATTAGTGGTGACCTTTTAGTGGCTAAAGGAAAACACAACTCCTTCGGGAAACTCAGGACAAGTTATTGAACCCGAAACAGTAATTGTAGGGGTTCGATTCATCGAACCCGAGGGGCTTAATGGCCTACTTCGCCGTAGCGGCTGCGAAGGCTGAAAATCAAGCCCCTACACCAAGTTTCTTGATATTTGATATTTCGTAAAAGGTGATTTTGCATTTTAATATGTAATTTTAATTTTTAATATTTAATTTTAAATTATGTTTATTGACTTAGCTCGTAAGTCAACATTCCTTCCAATAAGTTTACGGCGATTGACCGTCCTCCCAATCCTACTCCTTGGTTTACTCGTCTACCTTACTGCCTGCAGTGAAAGCAAATTCCGGCCCTCTCCCGAGAGGATTGACCCCAATATTGCGTGTGGCGCCCAACCCGTTCCCGTAGAGATCACTGGCAATAATTTCATGGCCATTATCAGTGAGGACCTGAGTAAAAAGGAGAAGCCAGAGGTTGATAAGCTCTTTAGAGTGATTCTAAGACATACAGAGAGTAAAGAAGAGCGCAGCCTTGGTAATATTGTTTTCTACCACTCTAAAAGATTCACTGCGGTAGTACCGGGAGGCCTCAGGAGCAGGTGGCATGATCTTATTGTTACTAATCCTGATGGGGAGACCGGCACTCTCCCGGAAGCCTTTTATGTAACCAGTATCTGTAGTGTTGGGCCTACTACCGGATGCCCCGGGGATTCGGTGACCATCAGCGGTACCGATTTTGGAACAAATACCGGTACCGTTACCTTTAATGGAACCAGTGCGACCGTTACCTCGTGGGGGAATACCTCTATTTCGGTCATTGCTCCGGGTGGTGATTATACTGAGGTAACGGTAACACCAACGCCCGCTGCTGAACCCGTCAGCCTGCCCGGCACTTATTCCTATGACAATCAGGCGCCGACTGGCTTGGCGGCTTCTCCGGCAGGGGGCAGCTACTGTGCGACTGCGGTTAGCCTTACTGTGAGTGAGGGGACGGTTTACTACACCACTGATGGGTCTGGGCCTACTACCGTGAGCCCGGTTTATGCGGTGCCGATTAACATCAGTGTGGATACGACCCTGAATTTTATGGCGGTGGATGTCTGTGGCAACCAGGCGGCCACAGTGACCGAGGTTTATGATATTGACGCGGAGGGGCCGACCAGTTTGGTGGCCTCTCCGGCAGGGGGCAGTTACTGTGCGACTGCGGTTAGCCTTAGTGCAAGTGACGGGACGATCTACTACACCACTGATGGAAGTGGTCCTACTACCGGGAGTTCGGTTTATACGGGGCCGATTGTGATTAGTGTGGATACGACCCTGAATTTTATGGCGGTGGATGCCTGTGGCAACCAGGCGGCCACAGTGAACGAGGTTTATGATATTGACGCGGAGGGGCCGACCAGTTTGGTGGCCTCTCCGGCAGGGGGCAGCTACTGTCCGACCACGGTTAGCCTTAGTGCGAGTGATGGAACGATCTACTACACCCTTGATGGGAGTGTGCCTACTACCGGGAGCCCGGTTTATACGGGGATACCGATTAACATCAGTGGGGATACGACCCTGAATTTTATGGTGGTGGATGTCTGTGGCAACCAGGCAGTCACAGTGACTGAGGTTTATGGTATTGACACGGAAGCGGTGGTGACCATTACATCTCCGACGGATGGAGTAACCATACTCGTCGGTGATGTAACGGTTAGCGGGACTGCGAATATTGATATAACCACGGTAACGGTTACTTCAGACCAGGGCCTTCCTGGAGAGCCTTATAGTTCCCCGGTTGATCTCGGGGGCAACTGGTCGGTGACCCTGATTGGAGTTAATGAGCCTCAGATAACTATTTATGCCCGGGGGACGGATGGCTGCGGAAATATAGGAAGCGATTCGGTTATAAATGGCATCATTGTCCCGGCTCAACTAACTATCACCAAGTTGGTAGAGAATTTAACCCGGCTATTAGGACCATCGAGTACAGTAGGTGCCTTCAGTGGAGATCAGGTCAACTACATTGTGACTATCAAGAACGAAGGTAAGGAGGATGCTACATTAGGAGATGGCGATTTTGATGACTTAATGCCCGTTGGTCTGACATGTGATGGCCCTATGACTGTGATTGGCGCTGTAGCGGGCGCACTTCACTGTGATGTTCCATCTGGTGATATAGTCATTGATGTACCTATAGTTATTTCGGGTCCCAGCACCGTGGTGTTTATTTATAGGGCTACGGTTGATTAAAGGCCCTATTCAAAAAATGTCAAATGTCAAAGCTCAAATTTCAAACAAAATCCAAAGTTCAAATGACAAATAGATGAATAAATTCTAAGCACTAAACACTAAATTCTAAACAATCTCAAATGACCAACCCCTGATTAAATCAGGGGCAAAACTCAAAATATTCCCTTCGACAGGCTCAGGACAAGGTTTTGAACATTTGATATTGGGATTTTGGATTTGTTTAGGGTTTAGGATTTCGGATTTAGAATTTATCGGATGACATCTGAATTTTGTCATTTGGATTTATCTGCGTTGGCTCTAACCCGCGTGCACGCGGGACAATTCATGATGAGCTATAATTAATATAACATTAAATTAACTGAAAGGAGGCTGTATGTAGAATCACAAGAGAATTCTTAAAAGAAAGGAGGTGAAAAAGAATGAAGAAAGGATTATTAGTAGCACTATTTGGCCTTGCCCTGGTAGCAACATTGGCGCTGCCCCAGACGGCTTCTGCTCAAGATTATGGGAACACTGCTACGATAACTGGTTTTGAGGGAAGCGTTTCTGGTCTAACTGCTATTGTAGTTATCGCTTCTGCAACAGTAAGCGTTCGGTTGCCGGCTACTTTTACCATGACTAAGTTGGTATTTAATTCTACCCAGCTTATAGGACCGGCGTCCGTGGTACAAGCCTTCATCGGGGATATAGTTATCTATACTGTGGATATCACCAATAACGGTACGGAGGATGTCTTGACTGTAGACTTCACTGATCAAATAAACGCAGTTGGTTTGACTCTTAACATTGTCGTTGGTGATTGCATGCCTGGAGGTCGTCTGATATGTAATGCAGCTGGTTTAATCGAAGACAATCCTGCTAACCCGATCATGCTCGCCCCTTCCGGTCAACCAGGGGATACTGTAACTTTGACTTATACAGCTACAGTAAATTAGTCGGGTAAGCTGCGGGACTACGGTTACGGTAAGGAGCGGATAGGTTTGCGCTTATTTCTCCTTAGTAAGGAGTTCTATACCATCTTTAAGCCTACTAAAAAGTGCCTGTCCTGAGCCCTGTCCTGAGGCTCTCGAATGGCAGGGTCGAAGGAAATGTAGGCTTTTGAGAATATGGTGTAGTTTGCCTCCTGAATAGGACAAGTGCACCAAAAGGAGGGATAGGTTTGCCCTTATTTCTCCTGAGAGAGGAGTAGTGCATACTCTTCCAGCCTAATGTAGGCTGAAAGAGAAAAGGGAGTGGTTTGTCTCCTGAAAGGGAGTTGTGCACCCAAAGGAGGGATAGGTTTGCCCTTATTTCTCCTGAGAGAGGAGCAGTGCACGCTCTTTCAGCCTACTCCAAGTAAGTAGGCTGAAAGAGAAAAGGGCGTAGTGTATCTCCTGAAAGGGAGAGGTGCACCAAAAGGAGGGATAGGTTTGTCCTTATTTCTCCTGAGACAGGAGCAGTGCATACTCTTTCAGCCTACTCCAAGTAAGTAGGTTTGAAGAGAAAAGGGCGTAGTGTGCCTTCTGAACAGGAGAGGTGTGTCAACTTCAAAGTTTCCTCCCCCTCGATGGGGGAGGAGAGAGGAGGGGGTGAGAATTTTATTCATTTCCCCCTCACCCTAATCCTCCAAGTGTAGGGGTTCGATTCATCGAACCCGATCCGCCTGAGGCGGAGGAGCGGGCTTGATAAATCAAGCCCCTACAATAAATAGACAAGGGGAGAGGGAACTATGGGGAGAGGTGCATTAAAAATAAATGCCAAAGCTTAAATAAATTAAGTCCTAAGCACTAAGCACCAAATCCTAAACAATCTTAAATGATTAAGGCTTCACGAAATTCTAAGTTGTTGATATTATTGCATTTTTTAGATAGTAAATGTACCCATTTCCTAACCCTATGAAAATCATTATATTTCAAACACTTACAAGTCATCATCTGGTTGTTTTGG
>JAUWWP010000508.1 GCA_030616835.1 Deltaproteobacteria bacterium
CCAGGCCCTGGGAACCGCCATATCCGCCTATGGCAACACAAAAAATAAACAGGAACTCTTGGCACAGGCCCGCTATACCATGGAGCGTATGGTGATGTTTGTTAATGAGACCGATTACATTTGGAAGCCTGACGACTTGGATCAGGAGATCCTCCGGGTGGGTGAACGAGTGCTTGATACCTATAATAATGCCACCCATGCTTATGATATTGACGGTGACGGATACCTGGATGCCGACAACAATTACAACGGTACTATCAATGTAACTTTACCTCCTGATGAGCAACTCACCTTTTCTCTGGACAAAACAGACGCAAGCAACTGGAAACTTAAGGAAGAGATGCCCGATTACAGCACCGCAGATTACTATGACACCTTACCCGGAGAGGTGATTTGTGAGTATGTCACGGCCTTTAAGTGCAGCCGTTTATCCACGAACCTGGTCGAAATCGAGTTAACCCTGAGCGACGGTAACACCGAGGTGAGCCTGAAAACCCGTGTCAAAGCCAGATTGATTGAGTAGGATCGTCAGTGGTCCGTTGTCCGTTGTCAGTAGCCCGTCGTCCGCTGGTAACCCCTCTTTCGCACTCTTATCTCCCCTCCCCTTGTGAGAGAGGTCGGAGGACAATGCTCCTGAATTAGGGGCTTCCCAATCCTAACCTCCTCCCCCTTGATGGGGGAGGTTGGGTGGGGGTGACTATGAAGAACAATCTCACTGATTTTGCCAGAGAGTTGAGGAAAGGCTCTACTGAAGCTGAAAAACTATTATGGCGGCGATTAAGCAGAAGGCAACTGGAAGGCTTCAAATTTCGAAGACAACAGCCTATAGGCCGATACATTGTGGATTTCGTTGATTTTGAGACAAAGCTCATCATTGAGTTAGATGGAGGGCAACACTCAACGCAGAAGGATGAAGATAAGAAAAGAGATAAATGGTTTGAACAACAGGGTTTTGAGGTATTAAGATTCTGGGATAATGAGGTTTTCGAAAATTTGGAGGGTATCTTAGAACTCATAAGAAGCAGGCTATTAACCCCCTCCCCCGACCCCTCCCACCAGGGGAGGGGAGAGGAACGGGATCCCTGCCACCAGGGGAGGGGAGAGGAACGGGATCCCTGCCACCAGGGGAGGGGAGATAGGGGTAAAAGTTGCCACCAAGGGGGAGATGTGGATAAAGTTTAGCACCAGGGGAGGGAGAAAGAGCAAGGGACAATGCTCCTGAATTAGGGGTTCCCCAACCCTAACCTCCTCCCCCTTGATGGGGGAGGCTGGGTGGGGGTGATAAGTGTTGAGAGATTCGTGTAAGGATTATGCTGGTGGCTAAGATGGCTGGTATGATTATTGCAACAATTAACAGACAACTCACAACGGACGCTTATGAAAGACAAGGGTTTTATCCTCCTCGGTATTCTCTTTATGATGGTCTTAATGGCCGTAACGGCCGGTGCACTGAACCGACGTGCAGGTCTACAGGTCAGAATGGCCGCCAACCAGATCCATGCGGTCCAGACTTACTCCGACCAGATAGCAGCTATCGAGCATGCCATATGGCAATTGACCAAGGACCCCTGCTGGCGAACAAGCAACTCGGGCGAAGCCTATACCTACAGTGGCACTACCTATAACCGCAAGGTCCTCAATTCCACCCTATCAGGTTATACAGATGCCATCACCGTGTCGGTCACGGCACCGGGGGCGTCAAACCCCCTCACGACCTCTTTTCGATATTACATAGATACCCCATTCCTGGTTAGAAAGCCCAATCAGGTATGTTATGATAGTGGGGACAATATATACTTTGCCGACAGCGACAACCACTGCATCCGCAAGATTGACGCCACTACCGGGGCCATTACCATGGTAGCTGGAGATGGCCTGAGCGGCTACAGCGGGGAC
Organism: Deltaproteobacteria bacterium; assembly: GCA_030616835.1. Lineage (GTDB taxonomy): Bacteria > Desulfobacterota. Next base: position 1,897 of record JAUWWP010000508.1, read on the forward strand.
GGCGGTTTGGCCACAGAGGCCAGGTTGGACAGCCCGCATGGTGTCGCCCTGGATTCTTTGGGGAATATCTATATTGCCGATACCGATAATCACTGCATAAGAAAGGTGGATGCCTTCGGAAATATCGCCACCGTGGCCGGGACAGGTACCGCGGGCTACTCGGGTGACGGCGGACCTGCCACCTCCGCCAAGTTAAGGAAGCCACAAGGCGTCTTTGTGGATGCATCGGGGAATATCTATATTGCCGACACCGATAACCACTGGATTCGAAAGGTGGACGCCTCAACTGACATCATCATCCGAGTAGCCGGAGCC
>JAUWWP010000299.1 GCA_030616835.1 Deltaproteobacteria bacterium
TTAACTACGAATACAACTGGATATTCCCCACGATCTATTATGCTACCATCCTGGTGTTTTTCCTGATTTTAGGGCGATTCATCGGCTGCCCAAACTGCCAGAAGGTAGAGTGTCCCATGAATCCGGATTGGGTCTATCCGCGCAAATAGTCTGTCTGACAATAGGGGACAATAGGGGATGTAGATAACTTCTTGACTTTAAGGGAAATGGGGACGGGTTCACATTTTATTGACAAATGAGCAAATGATACCGCAGATTGGATTGAAGATAAAACGGGCATTTCCCCTATTTTCCAATAGAGCGTATCTATAGAGATATTAGTCAATAGTCAACAGGCTGACCGAGAATTCAAATTTTAGACATTTTTGAAAAATAAAGTCCTTTATTTACGCGGGGTTATGCGATCGAGGTTTTGAAAAATCACTATTCTCGGTCAGCCTGTCAAGGTTTGACCCTGCTCTCTCCCTCAGAATTTTCTTTTTCCATCCTCAATTACCTTTAAATTTTAGGTGATTTATTTCGCTCCCCATTTGAACGGACGCTTCCCTAAATCCACCTTACGCCAGATTTCTTTCTGGATGCTGTGAAAGTGTGCGAGTATGCAGGATAGCCCATCACTAAGCTCACAAACACACGCCGGCCTTTAGGTATATCGAGCCACCGCCGCAAGGTTCGATCGTAGCGAAGAACCATAGTCAGAAAGCCGATATAACAAGTGCCGAGACCCAAAGCGTGCGTGTAGTTAGTGATATTGGTCGCAGCAATATTGCAGTTGTCGCAAGAAAAGCTCGAATGGGCGGGAGCATGCAAAAGCATCAGCAGGGGTGCATTGTGCAGTATGTAATCCCTACCGGCCTCTGCCTGTTGCCTATAGTAATCCATTACTTTTAGGTACGGGATTATGGACTTGGCGAAATCGGTTCTTGCAAGAGCTATAAGCATCAGTTTTCCCCAGCGCATCTGGCTCCATTTGAGAATGCGATTACTAAAAGCAAAAATCCGCTTTGATATTTTTTGTATCAACTCCTTGTCAGCAACCATAATATATTGCACGTTTTGAAGGTTGCTGGCGGTAGGGGAATAGCGCGCCAGATCTATGATCTTTTCGATAAGGTCGCGGGGGACGGGTTTATTTTGATAATGCCTGACACTGCGGCGGCTTATTGCTATTTCCCGATACGCTTCTGGATCAAGCAGTTTTTTCTTTATGCGTCGCACCTGTTTTGCATCAAGGCTGTCATGTTCGATTGCACTTAGAGGGCAAACCGCCAGACAGTGGCTGCACCGGTTACAAAGTTCAGGTACCGCCACCGTCGGCAATTTGTCTATATCCCGCCATACCCCGGCAATGCAATCCTGCACACAGAGCATGCATTTGTTACATTTATCTTCTAATCGACGTATCTCCATAATGGTAGATGGTATCCCGATATTAATCGGGATGACTTCCACTCCGCTAAGGGGTCACTCTCCCCTGGGTTAATCACCTATCTCTAATAAACCTAACTCAAACTACATCATTTAGATCAATTCATCAAGGGAAAAGAACGGTTACTAGGCATTTCAATCAAGTCATCTTAAGCACTATCCAGATAAACTTTAGGATACACAGTGCCAGGAAATGGGGACGGTTCTATTTTCTTGACAATCGGATTCGGCTCTAATATATTTTGGCATACTAAGAGCAATAAAATAGGGGACAGATAACTTCTTGACTTTAAGGGAAATGGGGACGGGTTCACATATAATTGACAAATGGGCAAATGATGTCGCATCTTGAATTTTGAATTTTTCATTGCCTCCATTTTGAGATATTGATGATATGCGTGATGAAACAGTCCTGTCAAAATGAAAGATTCGCCCCTTTTATCGAGGTTGAAATAACCTTATGGGAAGCATAGGCATTGAGGAAATTTTTTAGTAAAGAAGGCCTGCTTGGAAGGAGCATCCCCAATTTTGAGCTTCGCCCTCAGCAGACGGAAATGGCAAGGGCGGTTGAGGAATCAATCTATGATGGGAATTGCCTTATAGTGGAGGCCGGAACCGGGGTAGGCAAAAGTTTCGCTTATTTAATTCCCTTGATCCTTTATGCAAAGAAAAAAAATAAAAGGGCAATTATTTCCACAGCTACCAAGGCCCTCCAGGAGCAGCTTATAAAAAAGGACCTACCTTTGCTGGAGAGGGCACTATCATCTCGTGGAATAAGTTTTCGCTATGCATTCTTTATGGGTAGCGAAAATTATCTATGTTTAAGAAGGTTAACTCTCGCCTCAAATCTTTACCTATTTTATGAAGCCGATGAACTAGAAAAAATTGTTCAGTGGTCTAAAAAGACCACTACTGGAATGATGCAGGAGATAGAAACCCCGAGAGCACTCTGGCTTGAAGTTTGCCGGGAGCCAGATAATTGCCGGGCAGCAAGCTGCCCATACCGGAAAGACTGTTTTTACGCGAAGGCCCTTGGAGAGGCTAAAAAAACTCAGATCCTTGTGGTAAACCATCATTTGTTTTTCACCAATCTTGCAAGTGGTGGAAAGGTGCTGCCAAAATGCCATGCTCTGGTATTTGATGAGGGACACTCGATAGAGAACATCGCAGCTGAGTTCCTTGGAATTGAGATTACAAACTATAGAGTAAAATGGCTATTTGACCGGATCTACAATCCAGATACAAAGAGGGGAATTGTCACCAGGGTGAGGAGGGCAAAAGTTAGAAATAGATTGATTGAAGTCTTGGGTGAGTGCCGGAGGGCGGGAGAGATGTTTTTTCACGGTTTATTTAATGCCATTGATAGCTTCTCCGAGGGGTTGAGTTTCAGGGTGAAATCTCCACATATTGTAGAAAATACATTGGAAGAGCCTCTAAAGAATTTAAGCCTATTACTAAAGGAGAATAGAAAGTTTACAAAAAATGAGGAAGATGAGAATGAGCTGGAGGTCTTTTCAAGGCGATGCCGTGAGCTTGCAATAGAAGTAAGCAGCTTTCTTAATCAGTCCATCCCAAATTATGTCTATTGGATTGAAATGGGAAGAAGAAAAAAGATTCAGAAAATATCCCTAAAGGCAGTTCCCATAGAGGTCAGCGCCATCCTCAAAGAATCCCTTTTCACAGGAGATATCCCAATTATTATCACATCAGCTACCTTGAGCGTTAATAAAAGCTTTAATTATCTAAAGGGTCGCCTCGGGACAGAAGACTTCAAAGAGCTCCTCCTCGATTCTCCATTTAATTTTGCCGAGCAAGCCCTGGTATATATTCCTAAGAATCTACCGGATCCAAGGGAAGAGAGCCACCGGCTGTCGGTAGGGGCACATATAAAAGAAATTGTTGATATTTCAAAGGGAGGGGTTTTTGTCCTCTCTACCAGTTATCAGCTACTCGATCAAATATATGATAAACTCAAAGAGGACCTATCCGATTTTAAATTAATCAAACAGGGAATGGCATCCCCATACCAGCTGCTTGAAGATTTTAAGAAAGATGGGGATGGAGTGCTTTTAGGAACAAAAAGCTTCTGGCAGGGTATTGATGTTCAGAGCCAGGCCCTGAGGTCCGTAATTATCACCAGATTACCCTTCTCGGTCCCCAACAATCCTCTGGTAGAGGCCAGGATGGAGAATATTAAAGACAATGGTGGTAACCCATTCAAAGAGTATATGCTTCCGGAGGCAGCCCTCATGTTTCGCCAGGGCTTTGGAAGGCTCATTAGATTAAAAAGCGATTGGGGAGTTGTAGCTGTTCTCGATCCCAGGATTTTAACCAGGCATTATGGTAGGGCTTTCCTGAATTCTATCCCGAGATGTCCCGTTACCAGAGAAATAGCCGATATTAAAAGTTTCTTTTCAGGTCATCTAAAGAAATTCAGGAGGGAAAAAGATGAGAATCCCCCCTAGCCCCCCTTTTTCAAAGGGGGGGAGGGTGAAAAATTAGGGTCAACCCCTAAATTCTTTAAATATTGTGCTGAGTTGGGTATACCGGGGAGCTTTTCATTTTCTCATAGAGAAATTGACTTAAATGTTACCCTTTTGAAAAA
>JAUWWP010000421.1 GCA_030616835.1 Deltaproteobacteria bacterium
CAAACATTTTTCTTAGAACAGGCGTTATGAAATATTATGTCTGGCTTTATACTATGAATCCACTCTTCCAGAATTCCGTAATTAGCAATATCACAAACAGGGCGTTGAATATCAAAACTCACAACCTCCACACCCATCCTCGTCAGCTCCTCCACGATATGCCCGCCAATGAATCCGGCACCGCCGGTAACAAGGGCTTTTTTATAAGGGAAATTCACCATCCACCTCTAATGCGATTACAAACCCTCAACATATCTCTGTCCTTCAACTGCAAGTGTAACGGCAAGCTGATTATTTCTTTCCAGACACTTTCTGCTACTGGTAGTTCGGTTCTATACTCTTCAAATATCGGATAAAGATGATTGGGATAATAATGCACCCCGGTAGTGATACCGTTCTCTTTTAGCTTCAAAATTAAATCATCTCTACGCTCCGCCTTAATAACAAAAATATGATTAGCACTTCGGACATCATCCCCATCTTCAAGAAATTTAATCCCAGGAATACCGTAAAGGGCTTCCTTGTAAATATTAACAACCTCCTGTCGTCTTTCATTCTCCTTATCCAGCACCTTCAGTTGTTCTCTACCGATTGCAGCGGTGATGTCGTTCATGTAATATTTATAGCCCACCTCTTCAATCCAGTAACGCCAGGCATAGGATTTGTCAATCGTCTTTGTTCTCGAATAGGTATCCTTACTTATTCCCAGCCACCTTAATCTCTCTACCGTCTTGGCAATTACCTCGTTGTTTGTGGTGAGCATACCGCCATCCCCACAAGGCAGGTTCTTAACTGCATGAAAGGAAAAGACGCAGATATTATTTCCACTCCCCACTTTTCTCCTCTTATATTCTGCCCCCATAGCATGAGCGCAGTCTTCGATTACCCAGAGGCCGTGGTCATCTGATAAGTCTTCAATGGTGTCCATCTCGCAGGGATGTCCCCGGTAATGAACGCACATTATTGCCGATGTTTCTCTAATAATTTCTTTTTTTATTTTTTGAGGATCGATGTTTAAGGTATCGGGCTCAATATCCACAAAGACGGGGATCCCCTTTTCGTAAAGAATAACTATATTTGTGGATACGAATGTGAGGGGAGTAGTTATTATCTCATCGCCCGGCTGAGTGTCTATTGCCTTTAATGCCAGGTGGAGACCCGCGGTTGCACTATTGACAGCTACGGCATACTTGGCCCCAACATATTCCGCAAACTCTTCTTCAAACTTTTTCGTCTCGGGACCCAGGCCGATCCAGCCGGAACGAAGCACCCTGTTATTTGCCTCAATCGCTGCTTCCGTTATTATCGGCTTGAATAAATCTATTCTTTCCACTTCTTGTCAAATTCTCCCTTAGCAGCATATCTGCAAGCACGGCAAAACCTACTTGCCTCTGCTAACTTAATTGTCAAGTCTAAAGATTCAAAATCTCTTTTAGATAACTTTAATTTCTTAATTAATAATTTAGAATTACTAATGGCTTTATCTATTTCCATAAGCCATTTACTTCCTGTAAAATCCTCTTAGCCCGGTTCAGGTAGGTATGCTCCTTCGTTAACTCCAATCCCTTTTCAATCTTCTTCTGCCTCGCCTTCTCGTTGTTCAGGTAATAACGAACCTTGTCCTGTAAGTCCTCCGGGCTTTTGTAGGTTACAACTACTTCTTTGAAGATTGTTCTCAAGTCAACGATATGGGAAGAGATACAGAGGCCACCGGAACGGACAGCATCGTAAATCCTTTGAGGCACAAAGCCTTGCTCCGCCATAAGGGGATGACAATCGGCAAGGGTAATTTTAGCTCGGCCGTAAAGCTCGTTGAGTTCAAGGTTAGGCCATTCGGGGCCTTTGTGGTATGGACGAGCCGAGGGATAATGTTGCCACTTCAAGCCATAGAGTTCCAAATTAAACCCGTTGGATTCCGGATCAAGGTCGTCAATTATCCTCCTGCCATATCTACTCCCAGGCACCTTCGCATTGGCAACAAAAACAATGTCGTGAATAATGCTCCTATCCCCCGGGGGCAGCACACAATGACCACAGCCGATTAAGTGCACAACGCTTCTTAATTCCTCTCCTAACACCTCCGCCCAGGCTTTACTCTTAGTAAAAACAATGTCATAGCTTCCCGCCACTTCAAGGCTCATCATCTCCGGGTGAGAATAAAACCAGCAGGTGCGGATCTTGTAATTCTTCACCAGGTTCACTGGACCACCAAAGAGCTCAAACAACAGGTCGCAGTCATCGTCAACTATCTCATGGCCCAGCTCCCGGAAGGCATTAGCTAAGTGATGATTGACCCAGTAATCACCCCAGGCCCGGGCATTTACCTTGTCCTTATAGGAATTATCGGAAATTGCTATTTTCACTTTACCTCCCCCTATTCCCAGCAGCAAGCCATTCATCCCTTTCAACCGGGATGATTTCTATTTTATCTGAACCATAAAGACCGGGATCGTAATATCTGAATTTAAACAAGGTGGGGCCGTCCCAGTAACCAAGCTGAGCTTTAGAATTCATTGCTCTATCAAACTCTTCTATCTCCTTCTTACCTAAGTAAATAATATCAGGGCAGTCGCCAATATCACCAAAAGAGTAAAAAACTTCCTTTATTCTTGTCTCTATCTCAAGGGGTTTTAATATGGTTATCGTGTGCTTAAAATAGTCCCATCCCGGTCGGTTGAAATCCCAATTTATATCGTAAAGTATTTCTACCTTCCCCAGCTTCCTCCTTATTCTCTCTTCATTCCAAACACAGGGAGGATAATTAAAATAACAAGAAAGCTCCTCTCGTTCATATTCCTTAAACTCACAACCCTTACAACCATGATGTTTCTTACACCACTCAATTACTTCCCGAAGCATGAGGCCTCTCTTCCTATCAGGTATTTCGTTCTCCTTTACTCTAAAAAGAAATTCTC
>JAUWWP010000358.1 GCA_030616835.1 Deltaproteobacteria bacterium
GAAGGATTCGTGGTTAGTTTCGTTTAATTCGTGTAATTCGTGGTTACCTTCGTACAATTCGTGTAATTCGTGGTTACCTTCGTATAATTCGTGTAATTCGTGGTTACCTTCGTATAATTCGTGTAATTCGTGGTTACCTTCGTATAATTCATGGTTACCTCTCGAGCTGCTTCAGCCTCTTTCTAACCGAGTGGATAATGGAAGCCTCGCCGGGTTGATCACTGGCTACCTCCAGATAGCGTCTCCACTGCTGGATAGCCTTCTCCTGATCCACCCTTTCATAAACCGAGGCCAGATAAAAATGGGCCTTGGGATACCGGGGATCGATCTCCAGAGCCCGTATAAGCTCTTTTTCCGCCTCTCTTATCTCCCCTTTTCCAAGATAAATATTTCCCAGGGTAGCCCGGACAAAGGCACTGCTGTCATCTATGGCAATAAATCGTTTAAACTCCTTGATGGCCTCGGAAACTAAACCCTGTTGCAGATATATGAACCCGAGATTCCTATGGACTTTAGCGTATCCGGGATCGACATCCAGAGCCTTCTGAAACTCATCACGGGCAAGCTTAATCATCCCTTTTTTTTACATATACTCCCCCGAGATTACTATGAGCCTCGGCTAAATCTGGATCTATCTTTAAGGCCTCTTTAAACTCATTGGCTGCCTCCTCGAGCATCCCTCTCAAGTAATATATTGATCCCAGATTATTGTGAGTGGCAGCATCCCGGGGATTTATTTCCAATGCTCGCTGCAAGTGGGAAATAGCCTCATCCTGCTTTCCCATCCGTTGATAAACAAGCCCCAACCGGGAATGAGCCTCATCAAACTCTGGATTTAACTCCACTACTCTCTTTAGCTCAAGTGCTGTCTTATCATATTCATCAGCTTGCAGGTTCCTGAGACCATTCTTATAATGCTTCTCGGCATAGATCGTCTTCTCTCTTATCCGGGTAAGTATCACTAAAATTCTCTCCAGAAAATCCCTGCGCTCCTGTTCTGAGTCTCCATAATTTGCCAAATGCTCGCTGATGCCCTTTGAGGCCTGGTAATAGTCATCGAAATTAAAGAAATTTCTAATGAACATATGCTTCGGCGCCGAAAACTCGATCAGGGCATTATCATCGGTGTTCTCGACTGCGCCCTGGGTAAATCTCTCCACCCCCTTAGTGCCCATAACGAATCTACCCAGCAGATCCTCCAGACCCCTGATTCCGATCCGTTCCAGATCATCCCTCACCTCCTTCCGGCTCAGCTTGCTCCTGAGACTTTCCCCATCCATCTCGAACCTCTCCTGGGAGCCCAGAAGGATAAGGTCAACTGGGATATCCCCGTAGAAGATCAAAACCTCGGGGAAGACCGAATGAAAGGTCTTCATTATCGACTTAAGGTCGTCAGCGGTTAGCGAATAAAGCTGTAACCACTGACCCATAATTCCCCCTTTTTTAAGCCTCTTGGCAGCAGTCTCGAAAAACTCTCTGGTAAATAGCTTTGAGCATCCGGTCATCCAGGGATTTGAAGGCTCGGAGGCGATCACATCGAATTTATCCGGGGTAACCAGAAGGTAATTTCTTCCATCATTGACAAAGATCCGGGTGCGGGGATCTTCCAGCGGGCGATTATTTACCTCATCAAAAAATCTTGTGGCCTCAATAATCGAAGATTCAATCTCCACACAGTTAACCCTTTTTACCGGATACCTCTCTATCGAACCAACGGTTACCCCACTGCCCATCCCGATCACCAGAACATCATCGAGCCCTTTGCTGAACAGCAGGGGATAGTGCCCGAGAAGGACCTGAGTTTCCATATCCCCGCTATTTGAGGCATCGCTCTTCCCATTAACCCGTAGAGATATATTATCCCCAATTTTATTAACAATGACGGTAGTATCTACCCCTTCCCGATAGAAAAGCTCCTTAACCTTTTCTGAGGAGAAGTTATCAAAGAACCCCTCCCGGGACAGATTTTCCGGTAATTCTGATACATATACCGGCATTCCGCTGGACATCAGTACAGGATCCCAACGCGGAGTGAAAAGAAAGACAAAGGCCAATAAAGTGGCAAGGACCGGGGCATAGCTCACCTTACTGAGCTTTCTCCGAACCTCGATTAAGGGAACAAAGGCGGCCGCGAGCAGTAGATTTAAAATAACGGCAAATAAGATGCTTCTCTGGATTCCCAGCAGCGGTATCATTATATACCCCCCACTGAAAGAGCCCAAAACCGCCCCTAAGGTGTTGGCTGAGTAAGCCTTGCCCACAAATCTCCCCACTTTCCTTACCTCGGTAGTATAAATCTTGATTACCAGGGGGAATACCGCACCCATAAGCAGAGTGGGGATGAACATTACCATAAAGGCAAGCAGAAACTTGGTAAAAAACAACAGATTCTGGGAGTGGGCAATTTTATAAAACATCACAAAAAACAGGTAGGGAAGCTCCCGGAATAGATAAAGGGCAGAAAAAGCAGAAAGGGCAATCATTACCTGAAGAATGCTGAAAGTTAGAATCCTCCTCCTTAACCGGTCTACCAGTCCAGAGCAGATGAAGCTTCCCAGAGCCAGCCCTACTAAAAAGGTGGTGAGCATAATAGAGAAGCCATATACTGATGAGCCAATGATCAGCGAAAGCACCCGGCTCCAGGCAACCTGATAGACCATTGCCGCAAACCCTGACACCCCAAAGGCCGCCAGCACCAGTAAACCCTTAGGTTGGGAGGTGGGGAGGTCAGAAAGAGGGGAATGCCTTTCCACAACCCTTCTCTCCCTTCCTTCTCGTTTATCCCCCTTCACCCAGTCCATCCCCAGCAGCACCACTCCCAGCAGGATGTTAACTGCCACGGCAATCAGGGTGGTACTGTGCTCCCCCACCCCGGGAAGTAAGAAGAATCCGGCCCCGAAGCTCCCGACTACCGCTCCAATAGTGTTCAGGGCATAGAGGAGCCCCACGCGCAGCCCCACCTTCCCCTGCTCACGGGCATAGAATTTACTCAGCACCGGCAGGGTAGCCCCCATAAGAGTGGTGGGAATAGACAGGACAATAAAGATTAGAGCAAACCTGATCAGGCTGAAGGCATAAAACGAAGGATGAAAAACACTCCAGAACACCTTATATATGGGGAGCAATCCTGAGAATATCCAGGGTACGGCAAGCCCATAGAGCCCGATCCCGATCTCCAGCCAACCATACACCCTGAGTGGCCTTGCGGAACGGTCAATATGCTGACCGGCAAGAAAGCTTCCCAGAGCCAGCCCCCCCATATAGGCGGTAAGTATAGTGCTCACCGCAAAGGTGGTGGAGCCAAAGACGAGGATGAGCATCCTGGTCCAGACCACCTCATAGATCAACCCGCTTATCCCGGAAAGAAAGAAGCAGCCCAGGACAACCCCGACAATCAATCTTTCTGCCCCTCTTCTATTTTTTCCTTCCTCACCCATCATTCTTCTAACACCCTACATAGTTTCCTCCCCCTTTTCAACCACGAATTTCACGAATTACTCGAATTACACTAAATTAAAAA
>JAUWWP010000391.1 GCA_030616835.1 Deltaproteobacteria bacterium
CAGCCGACCCTAAGTTTTATTATCTGAAAGGCAACTGAAAGAAGAAAAAAGGCAGTCATGATATAGTAGCGACCCAGGAAAGCCAGCCCGATCAGGGGAAAGGTGGTCATTGTTACCCAGATAGCAGCGGTCAGACGCAGCTCCCGGGGCAGCCATCTTCCTTCCCGTCTCTTGAAGAGTCTGGCGGCGCACTCTCCCCCCAGGATGATACAGCGCTCTCCATAGTGCCTGCATTTGGTGCAAATAATCCACCGGATTAAGATATAAAAAATAATCCACCCGCCGATATAGGTCAGGGCAAGCCAGGTCACCGGAGATAGACCATAGGCAGCCAAGCCTATCGAAAGCAAATAAGCTCCCGAAACCAGCGCTATCTCTCGGTTACTCCAAGCCATCAATCAAATCCCCAACCACGAATTACCCAAATTACACAAATTATTAGATTCGTCTAATTCGTGAAATTTGTGGTTCAAATCCCAAATCCCAGTTCAATCATTTGCATTTTACATTTTGCAATTTGCAATTTTCATTTTTAACTAAGCCTCCGGGCTACCTACCGGGCCATATTAACCAACTCAGTGATATCCCTCATCTTGATCGGAGAGTTTATCTGGATTATTGCCGTCTTCAGGGCCTGCTGGCAGAAGGGACAGGCACTGACCAGGGTATCGGCCCCGGTAGCCTCTGCATCTTTTATTCTTTGGGCCGCCATTTTCCCCTGGATCTCAGAAAAACCGGCCTTAAGTCCTCCCCCGGCGCCACAGCAGCGGGAGTACTCCCGGGTCCTTTCCATCTCGATAAATTTTATCCCCGGCAGGGAGCCCAGGATCTTTCGGGGCTCTTCATACAGATTATTGTGCCTTCCCAGGTGGCAGGGGTCATGATAGGTTACCTTAAGGGGGAGTTCCTTTGTGAATCTTAGCTTTCCTTCTTCAAGCATCCTGACCAGAAACTCGACCAGATGGAGGGTCTCGAACTTAAGCTCCCCGAGCTCGGGGTAGTTTAGCCTTATCGTCCGGTAACACCCGGCACAGGAGGTAACTATCGTCTTTATCCCCATACTATTAAACTGATCCAGATTCCCCCTGGCCAGGCGGGAATATTCCGGGTGCCCTACCCGGTGGAGAACACTACCGCAGCAGACCTCTTGCAGGCCCAGGATCCCGTAATCGATATTGAGGCGGTTGAGAAGCTCAGCGGTATTGATCGCTACTTCCTGGATATTGGCATCAAAGGAAGCAGTGCACCCAACATAGTAAAGAACCTCGGCCCTCTCCCTGGATAGATCCTTTATCTCCTTGGAAAGCAATCCCTTTCTGAGTGCCCTCTCGGCCCACTTCGTCCGCCGGGATCGGGGCTGCTCCCAGGGGTTATCATTACTCTTAATGCTGTTGACCATTCCCATATGCCCTTCCAGGGGGCCGGAGCCTGCCCGGACAAATGAAGCCCGCAGGGACTCCCAGAGCTCGACCGTGTCAATCCTGCTTGGGCAGACGATGTGGCACTGCCCGCAGACCGAGCATTCATACAGATCTCGGGAGAGCTCGCTTATCAGTTCCGGGTCTCCGGCACTATATCCAAACAGGTCAGTTAGAGGGCTGTGCTGGGAGGTGATTAAATCTTTCAGGGAATTGATCTTTGCCCGGGGGATAACTTCTTCCCTTTCATCATGGGGATAGACTGGACAGAAGTTCAGGCACTCACCACAGCCCACACAGGCATCGACCTCCAGCAGTTGACTTCGGTAGAGATTATCCACCGGGAGCCGGGGAGCCTCTCCCCCTACTTCGGCAATAGTTATCCTGCGAATTACCAAAAGACCCAGGGAGACCAGGCCGATAAAGACCCAGGAAGCCCCCAGAAACACTATTCTTCCGCTCCGGTAGCGAACCGGCCGCAGCTTAGCGAGTTCAGGCAGATAATTCAGGACTGCTTCAATTTCCTTAGCCGTAAGCTTCTTGGCAAAGCCGGGCATGGAGACGGTGTTTACCGTTCCCTCCACCTTAGCCCCCTTCAATATCTTTTCCCTGACTGTTTTCCGATTAAATAACTCACCGAACTCGTCAGTGGTAAGGGCAACTCTTAAGGCACCGGTATTCAGAGAAGGAATAAGCTCATCCGCCGGATTCTTTGCCCCGATATTGGGCTGCCCTCCTCTCCCACCTTCCCCGTGACAGGAAAGGCAGTGGCGGCGGTAAATCTTCTCCCCCAAAGATAACTTCTCTTCCTGTCCGAACGCCAAGGGAGTGCTTAAAAGGAGACTAAGGAAAATCAGAGTAATGGGCCTTTTCATTTACCGATTGCCCCCAGGATGGTTAGAACGGATATCATTATCAGCAGGAGGATGCCCAGAACAATCACCCACTTCCGATCCTTAGGATGCCTTGAGGCCCCCCGGTCAATAAAGGGCAGTCCCAGCAGTCCCAGGACAACCAGCAAGACTATCCCCAGACCTACCGAGGTCGGGATGTATTTCAAAAGCTGAAACAGCCACAGGAAATACCACTCCGGTTTAATCGAAAATGGGGTGATCAGGGTATTGGCCTTCTCTCCGTATTCCACCGGAAGCAGGATCGCCAGGGAAATTACCACCCCCAGCGCGATCAGGGCAACTATTGCCTCTAAGAATAGCTGGACCGGATAAAAGGGAAACTTCTTTTCGGTGTCCTTTTGTCGAGTAGGCATCTTCAACAACCTCCCCCCCTTTGTAAAAGGGGGGTTAGGGGGGATTTTCAACTTCCTTACAATGGCTCCGAGATCCCTCGCCGCCGCACCATTGCGAAATGCAGGGCAAGGATTAAGCCCAATATCGCAGGCAAAACCAGGATATGGGTAGCGTAGAACCGGGAGAGGGTAGGTTGCTTCACCCCGTAGCCTCCCTGGATAAAGAGCAATAGGTACTCACCCACTAAAGGGACCTCCCCGGCAACACCGGTTCCTACCCTGGTAGCCCAGTATCCCAGTTGATCCCAGATAAGCAGGTATCCGGAAAAGGCAAAGGCTAAGATTAGCAGGAGAAGAAGGGCTCCACTCACCCAGTTAAGCTCCCGGGGATTCTTATAGGCCCCCCGAAAGAAAACGATCAACATATGAATGAACACAGTAATCACCAGGAGATTGCTGCTATGGTGGTGTAATCCCCGGACAAGCCAGCCGAGATAGACCTCATCGGTAATGAACCTGATGCTCTGGTAAGCCTC
>JAUWWP010000250.1 GCA_030616835.1 Deltaproteobacteria bacterium
CCCGGCACCTGTTCCCCAGGCCCTTACCATCAGGTATCCATCACTGCCCGAATCGGACAGATCAAACGGCTCTACGGCGCCTATCGGGCGATACTGCGTATTGTAATCAGGACCCGGACAGCCGCCGCCTGCCGGTGAACCATTACAGTCCACCCCGATATCGAAACCTCCCGATGCAACTACCACACCAATTACATCGCCCGCCTGAACATCAATAGGAGTACCCAAGGTAAAACAGTTCTCCCCGTTACCAACAGGAAGGTTCTGAGCAGGACCTACGCCAACCCGAAAACAGCTGGTTGCTACTCCATTCAGCGGAGATGGCACGTTGCATCGTAGAATTACCAATCGTGCCTGATCAGAAGTGGTACCACCGTTATCCACAACCATACACCAGTTGGTAATCTGGCCATCGCCGTCGATTAGATTATTTAAATTAAAATAAGCTTGGTCAACGGCAGATCCCGTTTCATCATCGCCTGACTGCCAGCCGGTCCAATCAGGCTCTCCCCCGGAGATCGGAGGCCCACTACCTCCGCCGGTGCAGGTGATATTGGCTGCCTCACCGTCAACTGGTGCACCGCCGGCTGACAGATGCATACCACTCTCCTGCGGATTACAGCTCGTCTGGGTCGGGGCGCTGATCGAAATCGCATCGGGAACCTCAGGTGGTAGCAATATTACCAGCACCGTTACCGAATCTCTTCCTGTATTACCGCAGTCATCTGTTCCCTGAGCAGTAATAGCTATGGAAGGAACAGTAACTCCTGACAAAACTACCGACCAATCACCATCAACATCTACTGGGGACGACTCGCTGTGTCCCTGGTCAGAAGTAACCGTTACCGTGGTAATATCGGTATCCGCAGTCCCGGAAACCGTTGTATCACCGGGGGGTATAGTCATTCCATTCACCGGGCTGGTGATGGTTACATTAGCAGTGGTGTCAAAGGCATAAACTTCAGTCACTGTGGTTGCCTGGTTACCACAGGCATCCACCGCCATAAACTTAAGCGTCGTATCCCCACTAATCTCAAGCGGCCCCGTATATACCGGGCTCGCAGTAGTAGGCCCGCTCCCATCAAGGGTATAGTAGATCGTCCCATCGCTCACAGTAAGGCTAACCGTAACCGGGGTCGCACAGTAGCTCCCCCCTGCCGGATTAGCCGCCAAGCCTGTCGGCGCCTGATCATCATAGTCATAAACACCAGCCAGGTTGCAGGAACCACCAGCATCAGGGTATACCGTCACATTACTGAAATTCCCGCCCGGAGCAAAAACCACAATAGAGGTGTCAGTCCAGTCATCAACAACTGCGCTTACACTACCCGGGTCAAAGACCACAGTGCCCTCAGCCGCCCTAAAGTTAGTACCATCAATAGTCACCGTATTACCTTCACATGCGTCAGTCGGGTTGACACTGGCGATATTGCAGAAAAGCCCTGTCACAATAACCGTTATGCCTACAGAAACTTGTTTCAATAAAGCGCTTCCTGTATCCACGAGATTAACCTCTACGTATATTGTCCCCGATCCCGGGGTGCTACCTGTTGTCAGATTAATCGTTGCATCCCCGGCCGCATCAGTAACGGCATTAGTAGCGGAAAGCGAGCAGCCACCAGGTTGACTGACAATCTCAAAATCCACCACTACCCCCTCAACAGTAAGTCCTCCCCGGGGAGGGGAAACATTATTGCTGAGAGTGACTGTCACCGGCTCGGTGGTATTAGGCGGGACGTAGATTGTTCCCGGTCCCGAGAGGCTCACGCACCAGCATCCCGGGCCAATTCCCGGGTCCTTTATCGGTAAGACATTACCGAAAGCTAATCTCTTCTGGATGGCAAATACATCGGAAGCCGCTATCTTACAGTCATGCCCCGTGGCATCAGCGTTCCCCGGACATTGATCGGCGTTGTTCACACACTGCTGGACCAACGCTACATCGCCTCCATCAACTGCCCCACTGAGATCAGCGTCACTGTACATCAGGTCGCCCGCATTTGCCCTCGGGGTAATAGCCAAAAGGGCCACCAGGAGAAAAGCAGCTGCTGCCACAACTCCTTTCCATTTAAAACTCATTTTCGTTCTCCTTTAAGATAATAAGAATGATTGCTTAAAAGATATAAAATCCGCCCTAAAATAAACCCCTTATTTAACCTCTTTCACCTCCTTTCCTGATTAAGATCGGTGTATATATTAAACGCCTCGTGGGGGCCTTTTCCTTCAACCCCGATGCCCATCGGGGCTCAGGACAAGGCCCCTGGCGGTATTAAAAAGCATTATATTATAATCAGAGTTTCCTTATTTGTCAAGCACTTAAACTTCAAGGTATGGAAATGGGAAGAGACATCGTGACCCCCCTCTGAGGGTAAAGAAGTTGGTATGTTTTGGTGAGAGAACTTGGGTAAGACTTAGGGAAGCGGTAGGGGGAGTTCTTTTAGAGAAGAGGGTTAAAAAGCGGCGCAAGAGGGAAAAAGCAGCTACCAGCAATAAGGGGATCAAGACATATCAAGATAGAGGGATCAGGGTTGTAAACTTTCCTGTAGATGGTATAGGGATAAGGGCATGGTGGGAAAAAGAGAATTAGGCCATGGTAACTGACCCGGAGAATCCTTTTGGAGACTTAACGAGGGAAGAAGAATTTAGGCTCAGAGATCTCCTCAAGGGGTATTGAGGCAAGGGTAAGGAAATAGGTTTGCATTTAATATATATCTTTGGTATACTGAAAACATGAATGGGCAGAAGATCAAGAGTATAAGAGAGTACTTGGGAATGACCCAAGCGGAGTTGGCAAGAGAGATTGGTGTAACTCGCCTGGCGGTATCCCACTGGGAAATAGGCTCCCGCCAACCCTCTGTGTTGGCGACAAGGGCGGTGGAGATGTTAGGGGAACTGCGCGGTCCGGATAAGCGTATTGAAATGGAGAAAGTGGCAAAAGAAAGATTTGATAAAATCAAACCACAATACTTTAATAATAAAGAAGATTGGGGGACGTCCATAAGATTATAAGATTTTTAGGAAAATTTGACAAATTTTATATTTTGTGCCACATTTATGCTGGAGGTGAAGGAAATGCCAACTATTAACCTTGTAGAACTCTTTGAAAAGTTTCTTAATCAATGGATTGCCTTAGATGAGGATAACGAAACAATTGTTGGTAACGGTTCTACTATTCAAGAAGCTGTTGAGAAAGCTGAAAAAAATGGAGTTAAAGAACCAATTCTTCTCTATGTATCCCCACAGTTAGCAACCTGCGTTGTATGAAATTCCGCTATCTTAAGCTTAGAATTCCACCCTAACCAGCATTTCCTGAGAGAAGTCAACTTCTCAGACCTATAATACCTGTCACTTTAAAGTATAGTGGGAACTCAAAGAATGGGGGTCAGATCGATACTTTAAACATAATGAAAAATAAAGGCTCAGGCCCGCACTCTTGAGAGAATAGAATGAGAATTGGGGAGGGTTAGTAGCGTTAAGAGCGTTATTTTCGTTCGGATTGGAGATACAAGAAACCCACAATTGGTAAAACTCGCATTAACAACATTAAACAATTCAATTGCTTTTAGCTCTTTACAATCCTTTATACACTTCTCGACGGTGACCAATACTTAAGACTGTCACCTTCCTGTCTACATTATTCACGGTATAGATTGCCCGATAATCCCCTATCCTTAACCGATAAAATGGAGTGCCTTTCAACCTTATAGACTGCCGAGGATGCGGTGTTCGACCAAGTTTCATCAGACTATTACCAATACGTAAGGAAATATTTTTATCTATACTTTTAAGCTCCTTTTCGGCCTTTTTAACAATCTCAACTTTGTAGGTCATGACTTTCTTTTTTTATGTCCGCGAATCTCCTGAAGTACCTCATTGAGGGATCGAGTTGGCTCATCCATCCTCTCCATGGCAATGGCGATGTCGATTAAATCCTTTCTGAGTATCCGATCACTTGTAAGACGGGCCAAAACAATATCCCGTTCCTTCTTGGGTAAGGCCTTAAAAGCTGTCCAAAAAACTTCTGCGGTTGCTTCAGCACGGGTCATTGGTTTTTACCTCCTTTTGATTATTTTCCTTAAAGGGGAATCAGGGTTAGAGCTTCGCTTAATCACTTAATAGAAAGGCTCCCTTAACCTCTCAGGGCCTCGGCCCCACCGATAATATCCATCAGCTCCCTGGTAATCGCCTCCTGACGGGCTCGGTTTAGATCCAGAGTCAGCCTATCGATCATCTCGTTAGCATTATTGGTGGCCGAGTCCATGGAGACCATTCGGGCCCCATATTCACTGGCCGTTGACTCCAGGAATGCCCGATACAGTTGAGTCTCCACCTGCTTTGGTAAAAGCTCCTGGACAATAACTTCTTGGGAAGGCTCGTAGAGATAATCTATTTCTGCTGCTCCTTCTTCCGCCTCCTTTGGTTCCAGGGGAAGGAGCTTTTTCATCAACACCCGGCGAGAAAAGGCGCTCTTGAACTCATTATAAACCAGATAAACTTCCTGGTAAAAACCCTGAAGGTAGGGGTCGATTATCTCTTGAGTAATCTCCACTGCCCGAGGATAATCAAGGCTATCACCGATACCAATCCATTCCTTTTCAATCGGGTAAGCTCTTCTTTTGAAGTAATCGCTTCC
>JAUWWP010000513.1 GCA_030616835.1 Deltaproteobacteria bacterium
CGATACGGCACCGGCGGGCTCCAGCTACTATTACCGTTCCGGGTGGACCCGCGGCGTCTTCATCGGTGATTATGTTTACGCCACCACCAGTGATGCGGTGAAGGCAGCCGCCCTCGACGACATCGGAGGGACCGTATGGTCCCTCGGGCTGGGAAACTAATATTTATTGGTATTTAAAAACCTAAAGAAGTTTTGGAACCAGCTATAAGCGCCAACAAACCAGAACCGTAGAGAGAATTTAGATGGGTATTATCTCCAGGGGGATAAAGATCATCGGAGACAAAGGGGAGAGAGGAGTTAACGCTCTGTTCGATAGTGGAGCCTCGGCTTCTTTTATCAAGCACGATATTGTGAAAGAGGTTGCTACGATAATAAAGATGCCCCGGGAGAGAGGTTTCACTCTTGGGAATGGAGAAGGGAGCTTAAGAACTCCGTATGTTACCAACCTCGATTTCAACATAAAGGACTGGACTATTTTTGATCGAATCCTTGTTGTGGATAAACTGGGGGAGGAACTCATAATTGGAGCAGACATCATGCAAAGATGGAAGATGAAACTCGATCTTGAAAAAGAAGATATCCTTATTGACCCTAAGGTTTTTGACTTCAAACTGATTAAAATTTATTGATGATCTTCTGAGGGTCAGCTTTTGCCGATCTCAACCCATGATAGAGCCCCCTTTTCAGGGGGCTTTTTTATCATTGAATAATATCATCCACAAAAATCAGGGTTAAATCCTATGAAGATAATTGGCCTGATGTCGGGGACCTCTGCCGATGGGATTGATACTGCCCTGACGGAGATAAAAGGCAGGGGGCTTAAGACAAAAATTAAACTTATCGCCTTTGAAACCTATCCTTTTCCCAAGAAGGTTCGGAAGATGATCCTGAATGCTTCTGATCCAAAGACAGCCCGGGTTGATCGGATCTGCCAGCTTAATTTCTATCTGGGAGAACTCTTTGCCGATGCCGCCCGAGCCGTAGCCAAAAAAGCGGGCCTGGGGATAGGAGAGGTTAATCTTATCGGCTCTCACGGGCAGACTATCCATCATCTCCCCCGGGAGAAAAAAGAGGGCAGGTATAAAATTCGCTCCACCCTCCAGATCGGGGAGCCTTCAATAATCGCGGAAAGGACGGGAATAACCACAGTTGCTGATTTCCGCCCCAGGGACATTGCGGCCGGAGGTGAGGGTGCCCCCCTGTCACCCTATCTCCATTACCTCCTTTTCCAGAATAATAAAAAGGGTCTGGCGGTGCAAAACCTCGGGGGGATCAGCAATGTTACCGTGATCCCGGCCCGGGCAACGATAAACGAGACCCTTGCTTTCGACAACGGCCCCGGAAATATGCTGATCGATGGGGTAATCGAGAGGCTAACTCAGGGCAGAGCAAGATACGATAAACATGGAAGGAGGGCCGCAAAGGGAGAGGTGGATTCCGGCCTGTTGAAGCAATTGCTAAAACATCCTTTCATTCACCAAGCCCCTCCCAAATCCACGGGAAGAGAGCAGTTCGGCTCAAAGCTCATCGATGTTATTATCAAAAGGGCAAAAAGAAAGAAAATGCCCATCACCGGGTTAATGGCCACCCTCACTGCCTTTACTGCCCACTGTATCGGCATTAGCTTTGAAAAGTTTATCCTCCCCCGATACCAGTTAGCCGAGGTAGTTGTCGGAGGCGGGGGAGTGAGAAATCCAGTCCTGATGTCAATGCTGAAGGAAAGGTTGAAGCCGATCCGAGTTTTGACCTTTGAGGATTATAACCTGAATAGCGATGCCATCGAGGCAATGGCCTTTGCCCTTCTGGCCTACGAGACTATCCAGGGCCGCCCCGGAAATATCCCCGCTGCTACCGGTGCTGCCAGACCGGTGGTATTGGGGAAGATCGTGCCCGGAGCGAATCTATAGATCATTATTATTCTTAATGGTCTTGTCATGTTCCAAAATTATCTTAATCCGGAATAATTCCGGGGACACCTTACTTATTTCTTGCGATTAGCAAGATCACTTACATCTTCATCAATCATTTTATTCTGTCAAGAGTGTAGCGACCCCCAGTCTTTTACAATCTATTAATTGACACCGTCCACCGAATCACCCTGTCCAACGAAGTCCCGATGGACATCGGGACGAAGTCGGATGACACCGACTTAATCTGCGACATCATTTGCTCATTTGTCAA
>JAUWWP010000482.1 GCA_030616835.1 Deltaproteobacteria bacterium
AAATGAAAAGAGGCACTCTTATGGCAATGGTAGTAGCGGTGGCAGCTTTCTCGGTGTTATTCTTCGGGATCGGGAAGGGAAGTGCAATAGCGGGGCCGTTTATGGTGATTAGCATAGATGGAGATAAGGTCACTTTACCGGGATCACAAATAAGTTATGATATAGAATACGAGAATGAGGGTGATGCTGATGCCCTTAATGTGGAGATCATAGACAAAATCCCGGCAGATACCACCTTTGACTCCGCCAGTGCAGGCTGCACGGAAGCGGCCGGGGTAGTAACCTGTGATATCGGAGCCGTTGGGCCAGGGGTGGGTGGCAGTATTACAATTACGGTATTGGTAGATGCTGATGTTACGGTGGGAACCTCTCTGGCTAACTCCACCTCCCTGAATTACTCGGATGGAACAAAGAGCCTCACGGTTGATTCAGATGATTTTATTACCACAGTCACGGGGATGGAGATGAAGGTTTATGGGCAGAACTTTGTTGAACCGGGTGAGGACATGGCCTATGTGGTCCTTTACCGGAATATAAGCGATGAGACCACAATCGCTGAGGACTGCATTGATGTAACCGTGACTGCTGACTATTCATCCTCCATAGTTGAAGTTTCTGATACCTGGGGGCCTCAGAATGTTAATGCGGGGAATAATGGGTATTTCAATTTTTCGGTTACGGTCAGTACGGATGCCCCGGTTGGGTCGCAGTTAACCTCAACCTTTACTATGACCTATACGCATAGTGGCGGGGTAGTTGCTCAAGCGATTAAGGAGGTGAAAACTCGGGTCTATGAATCCTACCTGACGGATTTGGTCTCTCCGGTTGATATTTACGTACAGCAAGCAAGCTTTTCTCCGGATGGGAAGAAAATAGTATTTTATTCCTGGGACTTGCCGGTGAATAATGCAGATATTTTTACCATTAATACCGATGGCAGCGGACCTACTCAGCTCACCACGGATTATGGCTGTGATACCCAGCCTGATTTAAGCGCTGATGGGAAAAAGATCGTCTTCCGAACCAATCGAAATTATGGAACTCATCCGGATGAACCCAGTAATAATTCTGACATCTACATTATGGATGCCGATGGCTCAAATAAGGTTCGGTTGACGGACGATCCGGGCTGCCAGAGGGCCCCGGCCATTTCTCCCGATGGCACGAAGGTTGCTTACAAGGATGATATGCAGTCCCCGGACCATGGGGGAGGTGCGGATGGCGATCGGCTGTGGGTGGTAGATTCCGATGGTTTATCAGACCCGGAAATGCTTCCTCCCGATGATTATATTTGCATCCCTGGAGGATTAAAGAGACAGTTCTCCTGGAGCCCGGACAGCCAGTGGATTCTTTTCCAAAAAGGTAGTGGTGATGAATCATACAAGGTAAAAGCTGATGGCAGCGATATTGTCCAGCTTACCTTCAATAGTGAACATATATATTCGCCACGCTGGAGTCCTGACGGCTCGATGATCTCCTATAAGGTGGGGGGGTGTTGGGGTGATCCCTGGAATCTAGTGGTGATGGATCAGGATGGATATAACCAGAGAATACTTGTCTCTGATGACTATGAAGATGTGCTTGAGGCGACGGCATGGAGCCCCAATTCTCGGTGGATTACATATGTGCAGGAAATAAGTGGTGGGAGCGGCGAAATCTGGATAATAGATCGTCAGGGCAGGTTCACTGGGATGTTGACATCTTTGCATCATGACTGCAAATGCAAGTGGAGCCCGGTTGGGAATCGGATATTGGTTGACGATTATAATAGTGTTAGAAACGGATATCCTTTCTTCATCAACCTCGATGTTTCTGATCCTGATAGCGATGGACTTGCCAACTGGGAAGAGGATATTGTCGGCTCGCTGATTAACGACCCGGACACTGACGGAGATGGGGTAAAGGACGGGGCTGAATTCGACCAGGGGACAAACCCACTGGTTGCTGAAGGCGTTGCTCCTTCCTCTCCGGCTGCACCGGAAGAGGAAGATGATGGTTGTGGCTGCATGGTGGTCGGAGCCGATAGTGCGCCAGACTACGGCAAGATAGCTAGTATGGCCTTCATCTATTTAATTCCCGGGCTCGTGATTATCCTGAGAATCAGGAAGTTACATCGGAAGAACAGGGCCTAGTTTATTAGGGAATAATCCGATAAAATAGCAGAGGCTGCTTTTAGCACCTCTGCTATTTTTTTATGCCGGGTAAAGGGAGGGTTGTAAAATCCCCCTGAATCCCCCTTTAGTAAAGGGGGAGTTGAGTTGTAAAATCCCCCTGAATCCCCCCTTTGGAAAAGGGGGGTTAGGGGGGATTTGTAGAATGCGGTCACCTGCCTGCCGGATGAGATGATATGATTATATCATGTCATATAGGCAGGCAGGCCAGACCGCATAATAGTG
>JAUWWP010000086.1 GCA_030616835.1 Deltaproteobacteria bacterium
GAAAGACAAAGGTTGAGGTTTGAACTACCGGAGTGATAAGGGAATCGGCATATTTTCTCCTCCCCTCCCCGGAGTGAACCGCTCTGGTGAAAATCCCGGGGGAGTCTTTTTTATCCCTTTTTTTCATTGAATTACCTCAGCCCTTTTTATTTTAAAGTTTTGTCCAGGATTCTAAAAATAGCATCTCTGACAATCTCGTATTTTGCCGGCAGATCCACCGGCAAGTTGGAATAACGGGCTTCAATACCCTTCATTTTATTCTGGTGATACTTTATCTTGAAATCAGGGAACTTCAATCCATCGGCAGTTGAGATTACCACCACCCGGTCTTTGGGCCCGATTATCTTTCTTTCCGCCAGCTTAAACAGGGCGGTCAGAGCAACCCCGGTGTGGGGACAGCTAAACAGTCCGGTCCGGTCGGCCCGGGAGGCAGCGTTAGCGAGCTCATCCTCAGTCGCCTGCTCAACGATGCCGTCGAACTGCTTCAGGATATCTATCGCCTTGTTGATGCTTACCGGGCTGCCGATCTGGATCGCGCTGGCAAGGGTTTTTTTCGCTTTGATCGGATGGTACTCTCTGAATCCGGTGAGATAGCTCTGATAAAGGGGGTTTGCCCGGGCCGATTGGGCACAAACAATCCGGGGCAGCCTATCAATTATCCCCAGCTCGTGCATCATAAGAAATCCTTTTCCCAGGGCAGTAACATTACCAAGGTTTCCTCCGGGGATGATCACGACATCCGGAACCTCCCAGTCAAACTGCTGTACTACCTCAATACCCACAGTCTTCTGGCCTTCAATCCGCAGGGAGTTCATGGAGTTTGCCAGATAAATATTGTTCTTGGCGCAGACCTCCTGTACTACTTTCATACAGCCATCGAAGTCGGTCTCCAGGGAGAGGGTCAGTGCACCATTAGCAATGGGCTGGATCAACTGGGAGCTGGAAACCTTGCCTTTCGGGAGAAATACGATTGCCGGGATGGAGGCAGCCGCGCAGTAGGCAGCCAGAGAGGCCGAGGTATCCCCGGTAGAGGCGCAAGCTACCGCGGGAATCCAGTTACCCTTGGCTCGCATATGTTTGACCATGGAGACCAGCACGGTCATCCCCAGGTCCTTAAAGGAGCCGGAGTGGCTGTTTCCACACTGCTTGATCCAGAGATCCTCCAGTCCGATCTCATCACCCAGGCGCTCCGCCCAGAGAAGATTGGTTCCTCCCTCGAACAAAGAGACGACATTGTCATTATCCACCACCGGGCAGACCATCTCCTTCTTACCCCAGACTCCGCTCCCGTAGGGCCATTCAGTGCGCAGGTAGCGGTCATCGAAAAGCTTCTTCCAGGAAGAGGGCTTCCTCCGCTTCAGCCTCTTGATGTTGTGTCTGACCTCAAGTAAGCCGCCACAGCTCTGACACTTATAGATTATCTCATCGAGCTCGTGCTTCTCACCACACTCCCCAATGCACTGGAACCAGGCCCGATACTCCATCTTTAAGCCTCCTTTGGTTATCTTAGATTATGCTTCCCTCATAATATAAGATTATATCCTTTTAACTCATTGCTGTCCACAGATTCGTGCGGTTTTATCCTATTCCGGTGATGCTCTCTCGGGAAAAATCAAAAAGGAGTGCTTTTTTATCCAGGTAGCTTAGCTCCATTTTTAAATCGTCGGTTACCTTTCCGATTGCCTCGGCGGCAATCCCCCGTTCCCGGAAAATCTGAAGGCATCTTGAGCAATCCTGGCTTTCCGCACTGAGTACAAATCCGTAACTGGGAAATACCTTCAGCCACTCGAGGAGTGAAACTCCTTTCGGGCGAGGAATCCTCTCAATCTCAATCCGCCCCCCCTTCTTCGAGGACTCAAGCAGAGTGCTAATAGACCCCAGGATCCCCGGGTTACTGATATCTTTGGCCGCCCGAGCAAGCCCGCTTTCGGCAATACTCACTAAGGACTCCAATCGATATCGAAGCTCCTCAGGAGGCGTGCCGGAGAAGGTATCCCAGCTCTTCACTGTTCTTAATCTTCCCGCCTCCCCCCGGAGATCAAGGGCGATAATCAGTTCATCATTTACCTCGGCTGAGCTGCTGGTAAGCAGCTTGTTTGCCCGACCGAGGGTTGCCACTGAAAGGGAGCACTCATCGGCCTCGGGATGGAAATGGCCTCCTACCATGGGAATCCGTAACTGCTGACATCCCTCTTTTATTCCCCGAAGAACTTCCTTTAGCCAGTTTTCTTCTCCTCCCGCCACGACATTAACCATGGCCAGGGGCCTACCTCCCATTGCATAGATGTCGTTTGCCCCGACTATCACTGCCGCCTTCCCCGCGCCGTAAGGCTCCTGCTTTAGAAACTTCGGCCAGATCCCATCGGCAGCTAAAAGGAGATAACTATCCCCATCCTTTAGCACCCCACAATCGTCGCCCGGTCCGAGCACCGTGGAGCCAAAATCAGCTACCGTTCGGAGCTCTTCCACAACCTCGGAAATCCTTTGCTTCCGGGTTATGCCCTCGTAGCAACGGATCTCGCTAATTATTCTCTCAAGCATTTTCTAGTAAAGCCCGTATTTTCATGGGTAGCGACATGTCTTAGTTGATAATTCCAGCCATATCTTTGTTTGGCAGAGCGCTTATTGGTTATCCGTTATTCGGTTGCGCTGCTCGTTTCGTCTTTCGTCACCAGGTTGCGCTTTCCTTTACGTTCAACAAAGTTAGACCTGCCAACCATAACCACCATACGAATCACGATACGAGCTGCGTAACCACAACCGATTAACCCAACCGATCCTTCGACAAGCTCAGGACAGGTATATTATAAAGTTTCATCTACCACTAAGAGGTCACCACCACTTATTCATGATTTCTTATTTAAATTGGCTTCCATGAGCTGATGGGGGAGCCCACAGTACTGAGTAACCTCCCCGATCTCCTTCCAACCCAGGTGCTTGAAAAAATTAACTCTTTTCTCCTGGATATAGGCTCGAAACCTCCCCCCCCCCCTTTCCCTTACTGTCTCCTCGGCCTTATGTACCAGGCATTTCCCGGCTTAGCCCCGGAACTCGGGAAGTACCGCCAGCCGGCTTCCCCACCACTGTCCGTCACCCTTCCAATGGAGTCTGACCGTGCCCTGGACTTCACTTCCTCCCCGGGCAAGAAGGTGAATAGCCTGCGGATCCTCCTCATCCTGATCAGAGCCCTTGAAGATCCCCTGCTCCTTGACAAAAACCTGATGGCGAATCTGGTAGCAGGTATTGAGCTCATCCTTGGTTCGGGCAATCTGGCAGGTAATATCTTTTTCGGCAAGATGATCTTCAAACTCGGCCAGGGCCGAGCAGGCAGGGCAGCGTCCGCAGCCAGCAGCAATCATCCTCCAGGATAGACCAGCAGTCTTCAACACATAAGCTGCCCTTTCGTATATCTGTTCCATCCTTGCCGGCGCCGGGGGTTTACGGCCGGCCATCTCGGTCCCGGGAATCGGCCGTAAGGGGACAATATGCGGGTAGACCCCCAATTCTGCCAACTGCTCACATCCCCTTATCAGCGATTGGGAAGATTCCCCCAATCCGGCTATTAAGAAGCTTATAACCTGATTCCTTCCAAAGATCCTCACCGCCTCCTGCCAGCAGCGCCGGTATCCCTCCTGGCCCACTCTGGCCTTATGCGGGGAGACCTCCTTAAGCACAGAGGGCTCAAAGGATTCAATATTTATCCCTACCGTATCCACCCCGGCCTCCTTAAGCACACTGAGGAGATCCAGATTCGCGGGAGGGTTAAATTGAGCCTGCACCTTAAGGCCGGTCCTTTGCTTTATTGCCCTGGTGCAATCAGCTAAGTAGTAAATGACTGAGGAATCATCACCCCAGCACCCGCTGGTAAGCACTGCGTGCCTTACACCTTCAGACTTGGCTGCCTCCGCTACCTCGGCCAGATGGGAGGGGGTCTTTCGGGCAATGGTTTTCTTACTGTTCAGCGACTCGCTGATCCCGCAGAATTTACATCCCCTTCCTTCGTCCTGATAAAGGCAGGTCTGAACCACAGTTGATCCCAGGCAGTCCTCACCGTGGAGCAGTGCGATCTGATAATAGGGAATGCCCTCCCGGGTATGTTTGCTATAAAAACCCGGTGTTTTGGGTAACCATATCTCCTTTATCCTTTCCCTATCTCTGACGAGCAAGTATCGGCCCGATTGCTTCTCCAGGTAGTAAGGAGATCGAACCACAAAAGGACTGCGCAGAGGAATGCTGACATGGTGACCGTCAAAGAGGATCACTGCCCCTTCGGCTGGCCCGGCCCCTCCCTGCCGCACACTCAGGTGCAGATCATTTACCCTGACACCCAGGCTTTGAAGTTCTACCTTAAGCAGACGATCATCTATCACTTATCAAGTCCCCGAAGCTGATTTATACCACCTTTATCCGATTATTTCAACTCTCCCCGTCCTCTCTTGCCTATGATTCGGACATAAGAATAATTATTTTCCCAGTGGATAGTCGGGGCTTTTGCTCGGCTGAGCTTGTCGAAGTCCAGCCCCGTTAATCTGATTAGGTGTTAGAGTTCAACAATCAAATTTTTTTCTATTCTTTCCACAGACCCAGGATAGATTGTTGAATCCAAAACATTAATTGTAGGGGTTCGATTCAATCCACCTCAGCGGATCGGGCTTGATGGTCTATTTCGCCCCGATGTCCATCGGGACTGCGAAGGCTGAAAATCAAGCTCCTACACTAAATAGGTATAAGCTTGTCCTGAGCCCTGGTCTTGGCCAGGACCAAGGCTTGTCGAATGACAAGTTGTTAATATACCAATCCTTCGCCAGGCCCTTCGAGTTCCTCAGGACACGGCTCAGGACAAGTAATTCGGATGTTTACGCATTATTTGGGTCCAACTCTTCCCTCTGCCTGAGCAAGGCCATACTTGGCTGAGAAATTAATTGACAACAATGTAATTACATGTTATTAATATTATATGAAGAGAAAAATTCAAAAGATTGGCAATTCACAAGGGATCACCCTTCCTTTAAGCTTACTTCGGGAGTTAGGTTTGGATCTCTATAATGAGGTGGAGGTTCATGCTGAAAATGGTCGGGTGATTCTGGAGCCGATCCCTCCGGTCAAACCGGTTGCCCTTGAAGGTCTTTGGAAGGGTGCCAGAATAACCGAGGGGGATATCGCGCGGGTGCGGAGTGAGTTCTTTCGCCCCTACCGCAAGTAAATGGAGCAGTTTGTAGCCGATACCAATGCTCTGATCTGGCACCTAACGCAAGACCCTCTTTTGGGGGAAGGTGCTAAAAAAACCTTACTGAGGGCGGACCGGGGAGAGGTGATTATTCATATCCCTGCAATTAGCCTCTTCGAGATGATATATCTGACCGAGCGACCTGACCCTCCAATCTCAAGAAGCC
The DNA here is from genome assembly GCA_030616835.1 of Deltaproteobacteria bacterium. Classification (GTDB taxonomy): domain Bacteria; phylum Desulfobacterota. Next base: position 5,394 of record JAUWWP010000086.1, read on the forward strand.
AGGTTGAACAACTGCTTGAACAATTAATGCCTGATGGCTCCTACCGGATAGCAGCATTAGATGAGCAGGTGATTCGGCATGGATTCGAGATCCCCCGAGCTCAAGTGCCTGATATGCCGGATCGAGCTATCGCGGCAACTGCTTTAGCACTTGGATTCCCTTTGTTGACCAAGGATAAAAGGTTGCATAACTGGAGAGGGGTACCGTTAGTGTGGGATTGAATTTTGAATTTTTTCCTTAAGAAGAAAAATATGGGGCCGTCTGCACCGCAGGCCGCTAAGCCCCCGATAACCAAATGTAGTAGTAAGGTCAAACCCTAAATTCTAAGTTAAGCTGGTTCAGACGAAAATTAAAAAGGATAATCAGCTTAAATTACGTGTAAAGAGAATAACAAAAGATATTTCAAATTAGAATTTAGACTTAGAACTTAGGGTTTGACCCTCCCCCCCTCCGGCAAATTTTTAAGCTCATGAGGTATGATATGGAAGCAAAACTCAAAAAAGCAAAGTATTTCACCCTCTCAAAGTATGTCAATGGAGCGTTGAAAAAGGCTGAATACGAGAAAGATGAAAATGGTATTGTGATTGCAAAAGTGCCAGGAGCATCAGGTTTTTTTGCTCAGGGGGATACCTTTGAGGAGGCGAGGGCTAATTTGCAAGAAGTGATTGAGGGCAATGTCATACTGGCATTACAATTAGGCTTTGAAATCCCACAAATAGAGGGGGTAGAGATTAAAGAGAGTGATTATGCCAAAACTCACGCCCCTCAAAGCTGAGGAAGTTATGAAAAAATTGAGAAGACTTGGCTTTTCGGGCCCTTTCCCGGGAGGGAAACATGCCCGAATGGTGCATTTAAAAAAAGCAAAAATCATACCCGTCCCAGTTCATAAGGGTAAAGATGTAAGTGTGGGATTGATAAGAGAAATTATTAATGAACTTGGAATAAGCAGAGAAGAGTGGATAAGACTTTAACCTGATGAGAGCCGCCTATTTCTCCAGGCCCGCTGTCCCTATTTATATATTTTTAAAGTAGAGGAGAAGCTGGAGAAGGATAAATCTCTCAAGGGATAGATTCGTTATGTTTAAAGTAACGATCTAACCCGCTTTATTCCGAACGGCCTACTCCAAAACCTCTTCTATGAAGACTTTCAGCTTTCCGATCTTCTTTTTATCTCCTTTGTCTGCTATCTTCATCAGTAGTCCTATTACTTCCTCCTCTTCTTTAGAGCGGACTGCTTTCGGGAAGCAATATTCAAAGAGTTCTCTGAGCTCCATCCCCAGGCCCTTAGCTATTCTGGCAATATTGCCCAGCTTTATATCAGAATCACCCCTTTCCACCTCCCCGATGAACTTCCAATGAAGGCCTGCCCTTTCAGCAAGCTCCTCCTGGGTCAGCATCTTCATTTTCCTTAATTCTCTGAGTTTCCCGCCAAATCCCCAGCCTCGACTGCTCTTCATATGCCCTCTTGTAAAGTAGGGTTGACATGGTAATGTCATCGGTCTGATCCATCGAGCAATTGAACTATTGTAATGTAATGAGCAAAGGGCATGCCAAGCCTGGCTTAACCTCAGTAAATGTTTCTAACTAATTGAAAATAAAGATATTTAACAAAATCAACCCCGGATAAGAAAAGCTGGAGCGCTTCTCATTTTATAAGTCTAAATGAGACAGTGGCAAGACACAGACCACCTAAACTAGCTCAGGAAGATCTGAACTATCGCTATAATCTACCGTATTAGTGCCTATTCCGAGGATAATTGCGGATATGCTGGTGAGAAATGCAGTGTTTCATTTAAATAAATGAGACATTTAGTAAATGAGACAGAGTGGGAACAAAATAATCCCCTCCCTCGGTGGGAGGGGACAAAGGGGAGGGGGATTACTTACAATTTCTGAATATAAAGTTACCTCTCCCCACGGGGAGAGGGCTCACCCCGATGTCCATCGGGGCGTCTCGAAGCCGTGTCCTGAGCCTATTGAGAGAATTATGTATACTTATTTTACTCGTTGAACTATAGTAAAATGAAATTTTTCTCTTGCAAACTGTCTTCTCTGTGCTATATTACTTGTATGATTTTTCTTTTCCATTTGCCCGCTACCTATGTAGTTCTGTTTAATCCTTTATGGAAAGATAAGCCCTTATTCCTCGTCAGGCTCAGGACAGGCACTTAAATTTCGTCAAGTAAATTTACCCACCTTTGGACATATTACTTAGGAGGAGAAATGGCTAATTTCAATTGTAGATTAACCAAGGAAGGTCTTCTTATTCCTAAAGATATTGTTAAGGCAGCGAAGTTGAGTCAAAAAGATGAATTAGTAGTAGAAGCATTTGATAAAAAGATTTTAATTTACGAACTGAAGAAAAAACCAATCTTTTCTGACTCATCACCACTATGGCAAAGCGTCGGAATTGGAGAAGATGGAGAAGCCTCCGGGAAGGAACACGACAAATATCTCTACTGAATTCGTATTTATTGATACCTCAGCCCACTTTGCCTTGGTAAACAGGAAGGATCCAGATCACCAAAAGGCTGAGCAGTTTCTCAAATCACTCGCCAATAAGAAAATTATTCTGGTCACCACTAATTTTATTATTGCCGAAACCTATACATTAATCCTGAAAAGAATGAATAGAAAAACAGCCATTAACTATGTCTCTAATCTCCTTAGAAGTTCCTGGGTAATAAGAGTTTCTGAGGAAGACGAGGAAAAAGGGTGGAAAATCTTACTTAATTACAAAGATAAGGATTTTTCTTATGTCGATGCAACCAGCTTCGCAGTGATAGAGAGATTAAATATACAGGAAACATTTGCTTTTGATGAGCATTTTCCTCAGTATGGCTTCACGAGATTGCCCTGATCCCCTTATTCCAAAATCTCTTCAATGAAGGTTTTCAACTTCTGAATCTTCTTCTTATCCCCTTTCCCTGCCATTTTCATCATTAGACCTATTACTTCCTCCTCTTCTTTCGAGCGGACTACTTTAGGAAAACAATATTCAAAGAGTTCCCCAAGGTCCATTCCCAGGCCCTTAGCTATTCTGGCAATATTGGTCAGTTTTATATCAGAATCACCCCTTTCCACCTCCCCGATGAACTTCCAATGAAGACCTGCCCTTTCGGCGAGCTCCTCCTGGGTTAGACCCTTCACCTTCCTTAATTCTCTGAGTTTCCCGCCAAATCCCCAACCTCGACTGCTTCTCATATGACTCCTGTAAAGTAGGATTAACCTGGTAATGTCTTCGGTCTGATCTATCGAGCAACTTAACTATCATAATGAGCATGAGCAAAGGGCATGCCAAGCCTGGCTTAACCTCAGTAAATGTTTCTAACTAATTGAAAATAAAGATATTTAACAAAATCAACCCC
>JAUWWP010000273.1 GCA_030616835.1 Deltaproteobacteria bacterium
ACAAGGTTTTGAACATTAGATATTGGGATTTTGAATTTATTTAGGATTTAGGGTTTGGGATTTAGGATTTGTCACTGTATTGATTTATGAAATATTATCCGCAGATATTTAAGACGCTTTATATAAATGGATAAGGATAAAAAAGAAGCCCTGGTAATTGGTGGCGGTATTGCCGGGATGAGTGCGGCCCTGGGGTTGGCCAGTAATGATATCCAGGTTACTCTCATCGAAAGGGCCCCCAACATTGGAGGTTATGGTGCCCGCTTCTGCTGCAAGGCCTCGGAGGAGTGTAATAAATGCTCGGTCTGCCTGATTAATCATAAGCTGGATGAAATAGCTACTCATCCGGGGATAACCATTCTCACCAACTCAGAGATTAAGGAACTTAAAAAAAGTGGGGAAGGTTTTGAGGTTAAGTTAGACCATCGGCCCGGGTTCGTGGATGTTAGTAAATGCATTGCCTGTGGTATCTGCGAGGAAAAGTGTCCTACGGAGCCCAAAGCGATAGGGCTTCCCCAGCCGCAGTCGATCCCCAACAGTTACTATATCGATGAGGCAAAATGCCTTCGCTTCCAGGGTAAAGATTGTAAGATCTGCCAGGATGTATGCCCGGTAAAGGCAGTGAACTTGAAAGAAGAGGTCCGGGAAAGCTCCCTCGAGGTGGACTCAATAATTGTAGCTACCGGGTTCAAGCCCTTCGATCCCACCAGGAAAAAGCAATACGGATACGGCAGAATTGCAAATGTTATAACTGGCCTGGAGCTGGAGGAACAATTCCGGTTCAAAGGGAGTTTAACCAGGCCGTCTGATGGAAAAGAGCCAAAGAGCGTGGCTTTTATTCAATGCGTGGGAAGCAGAGATATCCGGCAGGAAAACAGTTACTGCTCCCGTTACTGCTGCGCATTCGCCATGAGATCCGCCCGTCTGATCCGAAACCGTATGCCGGAGGCTGAGGTCTCAATATTCTATATGGACCTTCAGACTGCGGGGAAGGGATTTTATGAGTTCTATGAGAAGGTCCAGACAGAGGTAGATTTTATCCACGCAATGCCGGGCAACCTGGAAGAGACTCCCGCCCAGGTGGTAGTTATTGGCTACGAGGATATTGCCGGCAGTAAAATCGGCCAGAAGGAATTCGACCTGGTAGTGCTCTCGGTAGGGATCACTCCTGACGATGATTCGGTTAAATTAGCCGAGCTTTTAGGGATAAAGGTAGGAGATAACGGGTTTTATCAAATACTAAGCTCCAATGGATCACTGAGGGCGGCGGATGGAGCGATATTTTTAGCTGGTGCCTGCCAGGGTCCGAAGGATATCAATAGCTCAGTAGTCCAGGGAATGAGGGCGGCGGAAGAGGTAGTCTCATTATTAAATAGATTGTAGATTTCAGATTGTAGATTATAGATTGTTGGAGTAAGATTGGATAAGGGTGAGGAGATTAAGGGGTATAAGAGATTAAAAATTTATCAACTTGCCCATGAACTGGCAATTAGAGTGCATAAGATGACATTGGAGCTACCAAAGTAGAAGGGAGTCAAATACGGAGGTCTTCAAAATCTATTTCAAGCAACATTGTAGAAGGGTATTCATTAAGAAAGTATAAAAACGAATTTCTTCGTTCTCTCTATCGCTCTTATGCTGAATCCTTAGAAACAGTTGAACATTTAGAATATCTGTATGAAACTAAATCTCTTATGAGTAAGGAGGCATTTGATAGTTTAATTTCAGGTTATGGTGAGTTGAATAAAATGTTATTTGCATTTATACAATCCGTAGAAAAAAGCCATGAAGCTCCATTTTTTATTAAAGAAGATGAAAATTTATATAATATTCAAACTTTAAAATCTAAAATCTAAAATCTATAATCTGCAATCTATAAATATGTCTGAGTCTGCTAAAATCGGGGTATTTTTCTGTAACTGCGGCAATACGCTCTCCGAGCGGATTGATATGAAGAAGCTCATTGATGAGGTTAAATCCGCCGAAGGGGTTCACTGTGTCGATAAGTTTGAGTATCTCTGCAGTGAAAAGGAGCGGGAAAGGCTTAGTTCGCTTCTTAAGAAAGAAGGGATTGAACGGGTAATTATTGCTGGATGTTCCCCCAAGCGCTATGAGGAGTTGTTTGCCCAGACCTTGAGAGGAGCTGGTATTAACCCGGAGTTTCTCCTTATCAGTAATCTCCGGGAGCAATGCTCCTGGGTTTTCCCGGAAAAAGATACCGCTACCAGAAAGGCCCTCGAAGACCTCCGCCAGAAGGTGGGGAGAGCTAAGAGCCTGGAGGCCTTTGAGCAGGTGGATATTCCTACTGAGCAGAGGGTACTTGTCATCGGTGGGGGAGTTGCCGGGCTCGAAACCGCCTCAGAGCTCTCTAAGCTGGAATTTAAGGTTACCCTCATTGAGAAAGCCTCTGCCCTGGGAGGAAGGGTTCTGCTGCTTAATAAGTCTTACCAGATCGAGGAGAATCCCCGGGATTTTATTCAGGCGAAGATTGACCTGGTTACGAAGGATAGTAACATCGAGGTGCTTACCGAGGCCGAACTGGTTAAACTAAAGGGCTCGCCAGGTAATTTCACCGCGAAAATAAGGCAATCAGGAGAAAAGAAGGATTTAAATGTGGGGGCAATTGTAGTCGCCACCGGCTTCAGTACCCTATTCCCCCGGGAGACCTACGGGATTGACCTCTCGGAAAAAGTCGTTAGCCAGCTTCAGTTAGAGAAACTCCTTGCCTCTCCGGAGAAAAGCGATACCCGGTTAAAGGGAGATAAAAAGGTAAAGGTTCTCTTCGTCACCGGGATGATTGGTGAGGACTCAAGACTTTCGACTGCCTCGGCATTAAAGAACGCACTTTTGCTGAAGGAAAAATACGACTGCCGGACCTTCATTGCCTGCCGGGAGATGAAGGTAGCCGGGGACGGGCTGGAGGAATTATACCGAAAAGCGAGGGAAGAGGGGGTAGTATTTTTCAAGTTCAATGGAAAGCTACCGGCCTTTATCACTGACGGTTCCGAACTCAAGGCGGTAGTTAGTGATTATTTCTTGAGCACTGGGGAAGCAGAGATTCCCCAGGTTAAGATCCCTTGCGATCTTTTAGTATTAGAGGAAAACCTTGTTCCTGCCGAAGATTTCGAGGCCCTCAGAGGCGCTCTTGATATTAAGCTCGGCCCGAGGAATTTCTTTCAGCAGGACAATGTTCACCAGGTGCCAGTGAGCTCCAATAAAGCCGGAGTTTTTCTGGTTGGCTCCTGCCGTCAGCCAATGGATATTTCGGAAGTTATGGCCGATGCCGGAAGCGCGGTGACCCAGATAGTAAGCCTACTTTCCCCGGATAAAATAAAGGTCAATGAGAATCGGTGGGTGATCGAGAAGGGCAAGTGCACCCTTTGCCTTACCTGTGTCCGCTTCTGCCCTCATGGAGCAATTACCTGGACCCGGGCAGCCGAGGCCTCCGAGGGCCTGTGTCAGGCCTGCGGTGTCTGTGCGAGCGAATGCCCGGCGATAGCGATCCAGGTAAAGAATTATACGAACGATCAGATCCTTGCGGAATTAGAGGCAATTCTTAAATAGATTGTAGATTTCAGATTGGAGATTGTAGATAGATTGTAGGAGTGAGATTGGAAAAATCTTCTTCACCTAAAATTATTGTTTTCTGCTGCTATCAATCCGCCTATGAAGCAGCGGATATGGCGGGGACAATGAGATTGAGTCTCCCGGAGAATTTGAATATTATCCGGGTTCCCTGCACCGGGAAGGTTGATATGATTCATATCCTTAAGGCTTTTGAACTCGGGGCCGAGGGGGTAATGGTGCTTGCCTGCCATGAAGAGAACTGCAAATTCTTAACGGGAAACCTTCGAGCAAGAAAGAGGGTTGAGTATCTGAAGGGGATATTGGAAGAGATTGGCCTTAAGAAGGAGAGGCTGGAGATTTACAATCTGGCTCCCAATATGGGACCTAAATTTGCGGAGATTACCAGTTCAATGGCGGAAAACCTCAAGAAGTTAAGTTCAACAGACAAATGACCCTTAGAGAGGTGCAAGGAATACTCCAGGCAGAAGTCCTGACAGGAGAGGATAGCCTGGAGGTCGAAGTAAATGCTGCCTGCGGTTCCGATTTAATGAGTGATGTTTTGGCCTTTACTAAGCGGGGAGCTCTGCTTTTAACCGGATTAACCAATGCTCAGGCAATAAGGACGGCTGAGATAGCAGATATTAAGGCAATTGTTTTTGTCCGGGGCAAGAGGCCGGACAAGGAGGCAATAAAGCTGGCCGAATCTAAAAATATGCCTATTTTAGCTACCCGGCTCCCTATGTTTGAATCCTGTGGAAAGTTGTATGAAAATGGGATGATTGGTATTTCTCAATTAACCGAGGCGGCAAGCGA
>JAUWWP010000137.1 GCA_030616835.1 Deltaproteobacteria bacterium
GGCGTTCAGACCTGTGCCCTTACGCTCTGCCTCCTTTTTAGCTTTCTCCTCTTCCTCCTTCTTTGCCTTCTCCTCCTTGGCCTTCCTGGCCTCCTCTTCCTTTGCCTTTTTCTCTGCCTCCTTCTTGGCTTTTTCCTCGGCCTTCTTTACATCCTCTGGGGGATTTGATGACTCTCCTGGGTTTCCAGGATTCCCAGGATTTCCTCGAACTTCACTGCCACTTTTCCCTCCACCACTTTTTTCCTCTTCCTCGATTAACCTATCTAAATTAGCGGCTGTCCAATAGATCGCTCCAACGTACTGTTTGCTGAGAACCTTAAGTGCATCAATTCCTTTCTCCCCGGCCTCGATCCTTTTTTTGAATTCGGGATTAACGAGCATTGCCCTCTGCCCATAGAGGGCCCCTTTTCGGTAGGTCTCTTGCTGCAACTTTAGCTTATCGGCCAGATAACTATCAGCCAAAAGGTAGCTTCCCCGGGCTAAGCTGAGTAAAAGGTTGATATCTTCTGGATCCTGTTTTAATGCCATCTCATAAAAATTGATCGATCCCTCTAATTTAGGCAAATCATATCTCTGAAGCCAAAGCAGGTCAGCCCTTTCCACCAGGAGCCTTATGTCAAGCTCCTCTTCTGCTGTTATACCAACTGAAGGCTTTTCGGGACGGGCAGCACAACCAAGGGGGAAAGTTAGAGAAGCTGACAGAAATAGACTCCATATCTTTGATGAAAATCCCTTACTAATGTTGAACATTTCCACCTCCTAATTATTTGCTGTAAGATTAATATTTAAAACCTTAGCATAAAATAAATAAGATTATGCTTTTTGTCAATACCTAAAATTCTTAGGGGAAAATATTTAAGGAATTAAGCAATATTCACTCAGCTTGCACACAGATCCAGGCAGATCTCATAGATGTTCTTTATTCCAAGTTTAAAACTTTCGAGAGAGAGCCTTTCATCCCTGCCGTGAATTGAGTCAATCTCCTCCGAGGAAAGCAGGCAAGGTATTAATCCGTAGGCTACTAATCCCTGCTCTCTAAGCCATCTTGAATCAGTAAAGCCGGGAGCTAAGATCGGCATTACCAGGGCCTGGGGTGAATTTCTTCGGAGCACCGTTTCAATTACTTCAAAGAATTCCGTATCCAGGGGAGATTGACTGGCATCATAATTTTTGATGATTTCCGCTTTTATCCTTTGATCGCTTATTATCTTTTGCAGGTCTCTGATGAACCGGGTCGTTGATGCTCCTGGGAGGAGGCGGCAATCAAGAATGGCTTCGCTCCGGGAAGGTATTACATTCTCCTTAAATCCAGCTCTTAGATTGGTTAGAGCTACGGTATTTCGGAGCATTGCGTTGAATCTCTTGTTCTTGGACAGCGAGCCATTCAGGAAAAAAAGTATAATCGATAAAAGGGGGCTCGCCAGTAAGCGGAGGAGAAGGGATCGCGAAAGGCTCTCTTTGTGGGCAAAATATAAAAGGACCTCTTTTATCCATCTTCCTCCCCGAAGAGGGTAATCATATCCTTGCAGCCTTCCCAGGGCATTTATCAATATATCATTAGCATTATCCTTAGAGGGCATAGAGCCATGTCCGGGTAGACCTTCAGCCGTCAGCCTTATCCAGCAAGGCCCTTTTTCTCCAAAACAGGGAGCAAATGCGTCCCGGCCGCCGATCCCACCCTTCATCCCTACCCCCCCCTCGTTTAGCGCGAACTTTGCTTTTAGCTTCTCGGCATGATTCCTTACCATCCATCCTGCCCCCATTTCCCCACCGGTCTCTTCATCGGCCGTCGCCAGAAGGATAATATCTCTCTTTAATTTTATCTGATTTCGCCTCAGGAGTATCAGTGACATTAGCTCCATGACTCCCAGGCCTTTGCAATCAAGAGAGCCCCGTCCCCAGATATATTCTTCTTTAACCACTCCGGCAAAAGGATCCACGCACCATTCGCTTTTCTCTGCTCCCACCACATCAATATGACTTAGCAGGATAATTGGCTCTTTAGGGCCATTCCCAATCAGGCGAGCCAGGAGGTTAGCTCGATTGGCTGCCGAGGAGAAGATCTCGACCTCGATGCCCTCTCTCTCGCAGATCTTCTGGAGATACTCAGCCCCCGCTAACTCATTGCCCGGGGGATTAGTAGTATCTATCCGGATGTAGTCACACAAGATTCGGGTGGCTTCTTCAATTACCTGATCCCAATCTAAAGAGGTTATAGTTTCCATCGAGCAATTATTTACTGTTTTTCAGTTTGTTTACCCCGTTAGAAATACGCTTCAAATGGACTAAAGCCCCATGTGATTTTCTAACGGGGTTTACCCCGGCGAAAAAAGGAGAAGCCGAAGTATTCAAAGAAAAGAATGCACCAGACGAGAAAGGCAATGAAATAGTAGAAGCTTTTATAGGTGCCCTTATCATTCATACCTCGATAAAAACCAAGAGTAGAATTAGAAGTTCCATTTCCAATCTTCAAGCTAACATCGGTCCCCCATTTCTCCGAGGCTAATTTTATTCGCCCCCGGCTGCCTGATGCCTTTACATTTTTGGTCTGGGAATTAATATCCGAGGCTATCTGAGCAGCGCTTTGGGATTGTCCAGGGGTTAAGGTTATTGACTGCTCTGAATCTTTGTCAACCAAGATCTTAAATATGTCACTGCTCCCTTTTTTAATATCAAAATACTCCCTTTCATCCCCCTTTAATACGGCATATGGTGAATAGCCCACCATTTTGACTATTCCTAACCACATTGCCCCGCTGGCAATCAAGGAGACTGCTAAGACGAAGAGTTTTTCGTTAAAGGTGGTTGGCTGAATAACCTCAATTTCCCTTGGTCTTTCTTCCTCCTTTACCTTCTTTTTTATTTCCTCTTTTTCTTTAGGTCTTTCTCTTATCTCTTCTAATGCCCGCTTTTTCCTCTTCTTTTTCTTAGCCATTACCTATCCTCCCATTAATTATGGCTCATCATGAATTGTCCCACGTGCACGCGGGATTAAATCCAAATGCCAAAATCCAAATGTCAACTGATAAATCCAAAATCCAAAACCCTAAACCCTAAACAAATTCTAAATCCAAATTAGCCAAATTCAAAACTATTCTGCCTTCTCTGGCAAATTTTAATGTTCTCTCTTCAAGATCGTAATGTTTTGTATTTTGAATTTTGGTCATTTAATATTGTTTAGGATTTGGTGCTTAGTGCTTAGTATTTATACATATCTGTCTGTATTTACAACACTACCCTATGCACAATTATTTTTGTCGTTCTATTTATTTTCACTCCCCTTTAAAATGTGGCTGTCTTTTCTCCATAAAGGCGGTGAACCCCTCAAGGGCGTCCTTGGTAGTAATAACCTCAGCGAAGCTTCCCGACTCAAGCTTCAGGCCACTTTCCAGATCGTTATCCAGGCCTTGGTGAATGCACTTTTTGATCAGCCTAATTGCTCTGGGTGCCTGCGCTGCCAGATCCCGGGCATAAGCCAAACTTCCTTCCATCAACTTTTCCGCCTCAAAAACCTGGTGGACGAGCCCGATCTCCCGGGCCTCATCTGCCTTCAGCCGACTACCCTTAAATAACAGCTCGGTGGCCTTGCCAACCCCGATCAGCCTCGGCAACCTCTGGGTTCCTCCGGCTCCCGGGATAATCCCTAAATTAACCTCAGTCTGACCTATCGTTGCCTTCCCCCGGGCCATAAAGCGGAAGTCGCAGACCAGGGATAGTTCACATCCACCCCCTAAGGCGTGGCCATTAATAGCTGCTACCACCGGCTTCCCTATCTTTTGAATATCGTTAAAGAACTTCTGGATATCTACCGGCACTTTACCCTCCCCGGAGGTCATAGTGCTAATATCAAGACCGGCAGAGAAAATTCCTTCTACCTTACTGGTAACCACAATCACTCTTATTTGTTCATCTTCCTCAGCTTTCCTGAATACATTTAAAAGCTCCGTGACCAAATCCGCGTCCATTCCATTCACCGGAGGGCGATTCATGGTAATAATGCCCACAGACTCCTCTTTTTCCAGACTAACAATCTGATCAGACATAGCTCTTCTCCCAAATCTCTAATAAATTAGCATTGAATTCCTCACAAAGATTACTTTATCATCTTCGAAGGATCTTGGCATAAGGTATTGGTCCTCAGTTCCAATTAAGATAAATCCCCTTTTCATCAAGGACAAGTTTTATTTTACTTAAAAACTCCTCCCGGCTGATAGGTTTGTTTACGTAGGCATCACACCCAGATTGGAAACAGCGCTGCAGGGAGCCTGGATCATCTTTTGCAGTTAAAATTATCACTGAAATATCCTTGAGCTCTTTTCTATTTTTCACAAAATTGCATACAGCATCACCATTCATCCCGGGCAGCATTAAATCGAGAAAAACAACCTCCGGCCTTTTAGTGATAATCATCTTCAGAGCCTCGGATCCATTTGAGGCAGTAATTACTTGGAGGTCTGTTCCCTCCAGAAAAGATTTCTCTAAATCCAGAGTTGATTTTACATCGTCAACCAGAAGAATCGTTGGCTTCGCCATACCTCAAATCCTTTCACAGGCCTAGGATAAGTTTCCCAATCGATAAGATTATATAAACACCTGCCGATAAAATCAAGCTATTTTTGGCACCTGGCAAATAAAAAAGGGAGAGAAAATCTTCTCTCCCCAACAAACGAATTCCACCCCCCTTCTGCTCTTCTGACTAACCAGGATTTTCAAGCAGGAGGGGAATGAACTGGCTCTAACTATCCGGTAACCTTCTGCAGTTTCATGGCCAGACTCATATCTCCGGCTATTTTAAGCTTGCCGGACATAAATAACTGCTGCCCATTGAGCTTGCCTGCTAGCATACCGAGCCAATCTTGATCGGCGATAGTAATTGTGCACTGGGCCTTGCCAGATTCACCCTCGGAGACAGTTGGCGGATCAGCGGCCAAATCCACAGTCCAGGTCCCTGCTTGTTCACCGGTAATATTGAACTGATAGACAGCGTTTATGCTTTTTGCTTTCTCCGGGTCCGCCTTGATACCCGCGGCAATCCCCTTTTCACCTTCAAAACTATCCTTAACAGTTGCGAACTCTTCTGCCATTGATTTCACCCCCTTTCATAAAATTTACTCTGTCATTCCCTACCGAGCAGATTTCCTGTCCTTAGATCAGGTATCCGAGCAGAAATCGATAAATAACGATCATCCAAAAATGAATGACTATTCATTCAGTTAATCTAATACCGCAGTTAATATTTGTCAAGTTTTTTTGGATCAGAGTATAAAGAATAAATAAACTGCTCGAGATTCCAAGTAGATTGAGGGTATTATTATCTAACTAATCCTTCGACAGGCTCAGAACAAGGATGAAATCTACCTTCGCTACCTCGGACCTTTTAAGCTCTTTTTCGACAAATTTTTCCTTATATCCATCAGCTCGGGCTGAAAGTCGGTAGCTTCCGGGAGCTAAATAGTCAATAGTAAAGCTTCCATCGCTTTTTACCTGATAGACGCTGCCTTTCTTCCCTTCCCAGAGGATTACCTCTGCCCCAGCTAATGGCTTACCATTCTTCCCTACTACCTTCCCCTGAATCTTTCCCCCGGGGCTGAGTATAATATTAACCCTCTTGACCTCTCCTTTCTTAAGGGAAATCTCTCTCTCAACTTTGGCAAAACCACTGGCACGGAAAGTAACATTATAAACGCCCGGGTCCAAGCCAATGAGCGGGACATCTCCTCTCCCTGAGGCTGGATGAACCTCACCGCTAAGCCCCCTCCATAGTATTGCCTCTGCCCTTTTTATTGGCTCTCCTGATGGATCAGTAATCCTTCCCAGAATCCTTCCCCTGAACGAATCTCCGACTGCTACCCTTCCCAGCATGGGTTCTTGGGGGCCATTTACTTCATCCAAAACCTCAACCTCATTGACCTCCTCAGCAATAGTAAAAGAGGTCATCTCTTTGAAATCAATCAAAACCTTCCCTCCCGAATAGCAGTCAGACTTGAGTTCGGTGCCGATAATAGCCAGGACTATATGAAAGGGATCGACAAAGTTCTTCGACCGCTCAGCATCAGTAGAAACCCAACCCATATCCGGAAAATATACTTCGATCCAGGCATGGGGACCTCCCTCCTGGATCTCAACGCCCCAGTAGACCTTGGTGGCCCCCCATATATCTCCGGGGGGGAGGTATCCGTAGACTAAGCGGGCCGGGATCCCTACACTCCTGAGCAGAGCAACTGAGAGATTTGAGTAACCCTGGCAGGAACCCAGCTTATTGGTTAAAACAGAATACGCATCCTGGGGAGTTTCGATCTTATAAGTGAGCCGATCCATAACCCAGTTTATGATCTCATCAAATGCCTCCTTTACTGTTTTTGCATCCCGGGTAAGCTCCCGGGCATAGCTTCTGATCAGATGGTTATCTGATTGTATCCTCTCCTCAGGCTTCAAAAAGACCCTTAGATCCCTGCTGATACTTGAGTCGGGGATGGGAAATGGTATCCGGGAATTGAAAACCTCTAATTTTGCGGTAACCTTTAGTTTTTTGCTGAAATTGTCTTCCGCAATTATCTTCTGCTCAAAACCGTTATTGGAATAGTTCGGTATCGAACATAGCCCCTTGGGATTTATAATATCATAGGTTATTGAGTGCACCCCTTGCAGGAGTTTGGTTGCTGCCTCTGCCTGGGCAAAGCAAAAGAAAACCCCTGCCAAAATTAGCCCTAATCCTCTCATTTTTCTCATCACTTATCCTCCCTTTAATCCTTCATTTGAAGCAAAATAACGCGTTAATGTAGGGGTAAATTCCTTCGTCAAGCTTAGGACAATTTAACTAAATTTCCATTGGTTATTAGTTATTAGGTTGCGCTGCTCGTTTCGTCTTACGTCTATCGGTTGGGTCATTTTGACGATGGACGATCAACGAATAACGACACGAGTTGCTCAACCGCAAC
>JAUWWP010000476.1 GCA_030616835.1 Deltaproteobacteria bacterium
CAGTGGATACGAATGTAGTAAGCATTATCTCGGAAGACGGTGAGGTTGTATCTTTTCCCAAGCTTTCTAAAGCACGAGTTGGGGAGAGGGTGCTCAGGGAAGTAATTAAAATAATCAAAAAACGCACTGTCAAGAGGCAGTAACAATCCTTTAGTGGTTGATAAATCTTTGCAAGATACTTGTCCTGAGCCTGTCGAAGGAATAGGTTGGGGCAAACGGTTGTGGTTACGCAGTTAGTATCGGAATTCGTAAAGCGGTTATGGATGAGAGCAAAAAGCCAAGATTGTAAGGGAAAACGCAACCTGGTGACGAGAGACGAAACGAGCAGCGCAACCGAATGACGAAAAACTAATGGGAGTCTGGTCAACTTGTCCTGAGCCTGTCGAAGGAATAGGTTTACTATCCAAGAGGTTAGAAGGAGGATGAATTGATCTTAGCAACAATGGAAGTTGGTCCACTGATGGGTAACTGTTATGTTCTGGGAGATGAAGAGAGTAAAGAGGCAGTGGTGATCGACCCGGGAGCCGAGGCCGACCGGATCCTGATGACTCTCGCCAAGCATGGCCTTAAGGTCAAATATATCCTGCTTACCCATGCCCATCTCGATCACACCGGGGGGCTCAAGGAACTAAAAAATGTCACCAAGGCAGATATTCTGATGCATAAGAGCGAATCCCTTTATTTAAAAGCCTCACCAATGCAGGCTCTGGCCTTCGGGATGAAGCCCACGATTGCCCCCAAAGTTAACCAGTTCATTACCGAGGGGGGTACCCTAAGCTTCGGCCGGTTTGTTCTTCGGGTCATTCATACCCCCGGTCATTCCCCGGGAGGGATCTGCTTCCTGGTTGAGGGAGAAGGTATGGTTTTTGTTGGGGATACCCTGTTTGCCTCTTCCATTGGCCGCACTGATCTTCCCGGGGGAAATTATGAAGCCCTGATCGAAGGGGTACGCAGTAAGCTTTTTCCTCTGGGAGATGAGGTGGTAGTCTATCCCGGCCATGGCCCCCCTACCACCATTGGCCAGGAGAAAAAATATAACCCCTTTTTCAATTAGTTACTTGTCCTGAGCGAAGTCCTGGGTTTATCAAAGGGCTTGTCGAAGGATTAGAAAGGGGGTTCGGGGATTAGTGGAGAGATTTGGGGTGCAAATTTGAGGATGTTGGCCAATGAAGTAGGGCTGCGCCTGCGTATGTCCAAGCAGAATGTTATGCGAAGAGTAGGTAAAGGCGAGAAATTGTCTGCTGAGAGAAGTTGGCCTGTTGAGGAAATGAGAAATAATCAGTTATGGAGCTAATATGGGTTGTCCCGCTTTTTTACTCCAACAATTTTGTCTTCAATTTTCTTATTCCCTTTTAACCAATAGATGCAGATATTTGTATCCAGAACAAACTTCATAAACTAACCTCTATTTTGCCAAATCCTGTTCTATGGGAATATATGTCGGTGATTATCTCATCCGCAGTTCGTTCATCCTCCCAGCTACCGCAAAAACCAGTTTTCTTCACCCGCCCTTTTATTCTAATTTCCTTCTCGTCTTTGAGTATCTTGACCTTAACCATCGAATTGGTTTCCAAACGAAGCTTTTTTTTCACGCTTTTGGGTAAAGACAGGTGCCCATCGGGCAATACATTTGCTTTATACTCAATTGCTTTCATAACTCACCCCCTAAAACATAAACCTAAAACCTAACTCCAGCAAGAATGTCCCAAGTTTAGTTGAACCTGCCCACCGAATAAATTCCTTAGCAGGCGGAAAGAAGAGCCACCATAACGAAAAGCTATCACATTGTTGAGAAAAAAGCAACTTGTCCAGAGCCGTGTCCTGCCTGTCCTGAGTTCATCGAAGGGCTTGCCGAAGGGGATTTACAATTTATATTTCCCCTCCCTTGGTGGGAGGGGACTTGCCCCGATGTCCATCGGGGTAAAGGGAGGGGGATTGTCAATAATAAAGGCTGCCCCCTTTCCCGTACTAATTCGCTGAACTTCTAACGGGGTTAGGGTGAGGTGGACTTAGAACTTAGCAGGGTGTTGCCCAAATAATTTTTTACTCCGAAAACATTAAAACCAAAAATGCGTTAACGTAGGGGCCGCCGTCTCTATATGACCCTTACCCCCTTTAGATTAGCATAATTCCTTCTTTTTTAATCCGTTTGATCAGGGTACTCCTGTCCTGGTCGAATTCATCCTGAATGTAACAAACCACCTCTAAAAGTGAGTTATATTTTTGTGCCTCATGAAATATCTCAAAGTCCTCGTCAAACGGAGATTCTTCGTGACTGGACAAGGTTCCAAATACGATGGCAAGATCCACATCGCTATAATCCTTGGCCGCCTCATTGGCAAACGAACCAAAAAGGTAAGCCTCTCTCACATCGTGTTTCTGACGGATAAGTTCCAGGAACCCCTTCGCAATTTTAATTACTTCATCTTTTGGG
>JAUWWP010000382.1 GCA_030616835.1 Deltaproteobacteria bacterium
ATCACATATTTCACCGGATATTCCCGACCAATGATATTGAAAAATTCAAGGCATGCTGAACAGAGACTCATGGTAACATCAATAGAATAGGGAACTTTCTTCCCGTCCTCCTCCACATAAAACCGGGAGTCGAGAAAGTTGGCATGATTGGCGCAATGATTGAGAAAGATACGCTGAGTGTCCATCTCCAGCTCTGTCGGGTCCATCCCGAGCTGTCTTGCCAGACGCAGCCGGAACTGCCTCCATTGTATTATGTCACTTTCAGCATTTACTACATATTCCTCGGGCACCCGATTTTTATAGACCTCGGAGCTGACCAGTAGCTGCTTTTCCTTCTTAGTGGGAAGCCGGGGAGGATAAAAATCGCTCGGGGTGATGATAATAGTCTCTCCCATACCATCTAAGGGCTCTGAACTGGTTACCAATGTTTTACCTGCCAGAGCTGAATGACGAAACCACGCTCCCTGGCGATAGCATATATTATCCCAGACCTCATGGCTGAGAATGGTTACCCCACCTCTATTTATCAGTCCCTGGCAGGGCATCCCGTGTGCTTTTTTTACCCTTGCCTTTTTGGCCCTTAATCGGGTAAACAGAAGATCTGACTCTTTCTGATCGATGAAATAGGCATATATTTGATAATCTGGTTTCATCGCTGCCATAAACCTTTATCCAGTATGAACAGCCCGGGGGTTATTCCAGATGTTTATTAATTATTTTTTGAAGCTGGGACTTCGGTAAGGCCCCGACGAGCTGCTCTACAACCTTTCCATTCTTAAATATTATCAGGGTAGGTATTCCTCTTATCCCATACCTTTCGGCAAGTGTTGGGTTGTCATCGGTGTTCAGCTTGCCCACCTTGAGTCTGCCGGAATACTCCTCCGCCAGTTCCTTTACGATGGGGGCAACCATCTTACAGGGGCCACACCACGGTGCCCAGAAATCTACGAGAACCGGCAGAGTTGATTCCAATACCTCTTTCTCGAAATTTGCCTCGGTCAATTCAATCTCCATCTTTTACTCCTCCAGAAGAGCAATATTTAATGAGGAGGTCAACTACCTCCATGTGTATGGCTTCAGGTTGAACCACTCGGGGTGCAGCTTGCCCCTGATGAGCCACCAGAGGCAGAACTAAATACAGACAGAACCTTCCGGGGATTCTCTGCCTGGCATTTCGGGCAGCGAAGATCGTTCGTGGGCTCGTTTATACCCAACAACTGCTCAAATCTCTCTCCGCATTTCTTACACTCAAACTCATAGATTGGCATTCCATTCCTCCTTTCTGGAAATGCTAATCTCAGACTCTTACTTCTCTAACATTCGTTCCTTATTTATCGAGCATTTCCAAAATATAGCTTCTTTATATCATAAAATAAGGTTACTGGCAATCATTCTTGTCCCTAAAATCTCCTTAAGACAGGCTGTTTTAAAGGCCTTTCAGTGATATAATGGAGGAGATATGGAAAAAAATATAATTAATGAGTAGGGGCAATTCATGAATTGCCCTTACAGATGCCGAGGCCCCGGTATGAGGCTGAGCTAACTCAGGAGAAGGTATTGAAAAAAACAGCCGAATAGCATAAGATAAAGCAATCTGGGAAAAGGGGTTGAGATAGCGGGGGAGGAGACTTTGGGGGTCAGAGCTTCACTTAGTCACTTAAGGAAAGGATTTGAGGATTCATCCTACTTCGTACTGGAAGTACTACGAAGGACTGGTCCAACTTCGTAGGACAGGAGGGGTCGAGCGGAACGTTAAGAGCGTTAGTTCCGTTAGTAGCGTTTATTTCGTTCAAACTGGGGGCTGGTATCAACCTTATATTTATAGAAGAGTATAGAAGGCAAACATACAAAATACAGTTAGCGCAGGAGGTTCAGAATGGTAGAATTCATACCGTGGAATAGTCGGCCTCTAAATGAGTGGGCCAAGAAATATGCTACGGGAAAATTTATCAAGCTTGATGGTTATTCTACCCACTATATCGAGAAGGGAGAGGGAGAACCAGTTATCCTTGTTCACGGATTTTTCTATGATTCATATATGTGGAACAAAAACATAGATGCCCTGGCCGATAGATTTAAGGTTTATGCCCTTGACCTCTGGGGGTTTGGCTATAGCACCCGAGAGCCTATGGACTACGGCTATCCGCTATATGCTGACCAACTTCTTAAATTCATGGATGCTCTGAATATTCAGAAGGCCTCTCTGGTAGGGCAGTCTATGGGTGGGGGAACCTGCATTCTTTTTTCTGCCCGGCATAGGGATAGAGTCAACAAGTTGATTTTAGTGGACCCGGCAGGGATACCTAATCCATTACCCCTGATGGGCAAGTTGACGAATTTGCCCAAGGTAGGGGAGTTTCTGCTTGACCTCAAGAGCAATTTCTACCGCAAAATGGTCCTAAGCACGACCTTCATCTATGATAAAGGGTTTATTACTGATAGCCACTTTGAGAATGTAACTCGCTTTCACAAGATTAAAGGTACTACTGAAGTCTTGCTGAAAATCTTACGCAAGCAGTTTTTTCACACTCTGCTGGATGAGGTCCGCGGGCTGGGAGAGATGGATGTGCCTATCCTAATTATATGGGGCCGCCAGGACAAAGCCGTTCCCCTTGAGCGTGGACAAGAGATGCACAAAATCTTAAAGGGGTCTCGCTTGGAAATCTTTGAGCGATCCGGGCATTGTCCGCATGACGAACAGTCGCAGAAATTTAACCAGCTCGCGGTTGACTTTCTGTCCTCAAGTTGAAAGAAAGGGGGAGTATGGAGTCGGAGTATTGTCAGGGGCAGACCTTGACTATTCACCTCAATAAGTCAAGGTAGAAAAAGATTAAAGGAAAAGCTTGACAAAGATAAGAACTTCTCTTTGCTCATGGAAGGGATTGAAAAAAGATTGTCAAAATGAAAGATTTGACCCCAAATATTTTCTATGCTGGCAATGAAGGATACCATTAAAGCCATTGAGGATGCCGGGATAAGAGATAAAGTAAAGATTATGATCGGAGGTGCGCCGGTCCACCAGGAGTTTGCCGATGAGATCGGAGCTGAATTCTATGCCCGGGATTCCACCGCAGCCCGGAACCTGGCCCGGGAAGCCATTGCTGGTAAGGTGTGACTTGGACGGTAAGGATCAAACTTTCCAGCAGCTTACCCAGTGGGATTTCCCGATCTCACTCAGCGCTGGCTCTTCTTGATAGCAATGCTCCATTGCCCGAGAACAGCGCTCGGCGAAGTGGCAACCTGGGGTTAGCTCAGTAAAGCTGGGAACAACCCCGGGGATAGTAGCCAGTCTCTTTTTCCTCCCCTTCTCTCCGGTTCCCATTTG
>JAUWWP010000168.1 GCA_030616835.1 Deltaproteobacteria bacterium
AAAACCGCATCCTCCCAGGATCAGACATCTTTCCTTCATAGTAAAATGCAAATTGTAAATTGCAAAGTGTAAATATATTTTCTACATCATTATACTTATAAATTCTAAATCCTAAATTCTAAATCCTAAACAAATTCTAAATCCAAATATCAAATGTTCAAAACCTTATCCTGGCCCTTCGACTTCGCTCAGGACGGGCTTGTCGAAGGAGTGAGGGGGAAATGTTTTGTATTTTGAATTTTGATCATTTGAAATTGTTTAGGATTTAGGATTTGGTGCTTAGGATTTACTTTGCTATTCCCTGCTATTCCCTGCCGTGTCCTGAGCTTGTCGAAGGGCTATTCCCTGTATAATGGTCCGCCTCAGGCGGATTTTATTTTTATCAGTTGATTATAGATCGCCTTTAGCTCCCGGGCGTTCTCCTCAATTGACTTAACTGCCGGCGCCCCCCTGGCCGTCTTTTGTCGGGGCAATTTATGAATTGCCCCCACCGGCTCCTGAATAAATTCCCGGAGCCTTGCGGTAAGTTCCTCGACCTGACCCACCTCAAAGAGCCTCCCGGCTTCCCCCTCCGCCACCAGCTCAGTTATCCCTCCCACCCTGCTGGCGATGACCGGAGTTTTCGTGTGCAGGGCATAAAGCATCACCAGGGGTGAATTTTCCTCCCAGAGGGAGGGAATAACCAGGACATCGAGCTCCGCATATATTCGGGCAATCTCCTGATAGGGGAAGTTCCCCAGATACCGAACCCTCTCCGGGTTCTTCCCCTCCAGAGCCTTCCTTAGATACTCCTTTGCCTCCCCGGAAGAAGGCTCGCCGTAGATCCGCAGCTCATAGTCCTTTTGCGGGGCTGAAAAGCCCCGCCTATCCTCACTTTGTGTAATTCGTGTAATTAGTGGTTCATTTCGTGCAATTCGTGTAATTAGTGGTTTATCCTTTCGTGTAATTCGTGTAATTAGTGGTTTATCCTTTCGTGTAATTCGTGTAATTAGTGGTTCCTTTCGTGCAATTCGTGTAATTAGTGGTTCCTTTCGTGTAATTCGTGTAATTAGTGGTTTATCCTTTCGTGTAATTCGTGTAATTAGTGGTTCCTTCTCCAATCTGGAAAAGGCCTCAGTAAGAATATGCAGCCCTTTATGGGGAAGAGGTTGCCCGATGAAGCCAAATCTAACCCTTTCCGCCGGAATCTTTGCCGCGGAGCTAAAGGGCTGAGTGTCAATACCCAGGGAGGAATTTATCACCTTATCCTTTTTAATCCCCCACTTAAGGTAGCGTGAGCTGAGTGAGCAGGTCGGGGCAATAATCAGGTCCGCTTCCTGCAGCATCTGCCTTAAGAATCTTATCCTTCGATTGACCTTAAGCAACCGGGGATGCTCGACCAACCTGACCGCCAGGGAAGCCGGCAGGGTATTGACCATCCATCTCCGGATAGCCCCTAACTGGGGGCTTAAGTCCTCCTTAAAGAAGCAGGGCAGACAGTTAAGTCCCTCCCTCGGTCCCTCACAGATCTCTCCCTCGCTGGTCAAGAGCTGCCCCCAGGGACAGATGAAATTATAATCGGTAAGAGTAACGACAACCCCGGCTCCACTTTCCCGGGCAAGCCTGATAAAGCTGGCGGAAAGCCCACCCAGGACATAAGTAAAGTGGACAATCTGCGGCCGAAACTCTTTCAGGCAGTCCTTAAATGGCTTATCCAGGGAGGGATTATGGTAGTGAAGCTCAAAATCATTGCCCAAACGGTAGGTATTATTTACCGCCCAATACTCAATCCCTTGATAAGTCCTTCTCGATATGGTGTGCTCGGGTAGATCCGGCTCGGCCACCCGGGTAAAAACCAGGACCTCCTCTGATCTACCGAGCTCCCTTGCCAGGGTGAATGTATAGATCTCGGTTCCTCCGGCTCCGCCCGAGGCGGAACAATCCGCCTGCGGCGGAGAGTGAACCACCAGGAGAATCCTCATTGCTCACCTTCCCATCCCAATCCGCCAGGGGCGGATTGGAAATTGCAAAATGTAAATTGCAAATTGCAAAAGCTTGTCCTAAGCTTGTCGAAGGAATTGAATTGAGATTTGTAATCTTCATTTTGCACTTTGCATTCAGCCTTCGTAGCCAGCCACCTTCGCTGGAGCTAAAGCGGCGGCTGAACTACGGCGAAGTAGGCTTTCGCAATTTTCATTTTGCACTTTGCATTTTGCAATTTTCACTTTGCAATTCTTGATCTAATCACCTCAATCCTATTCTGGATCATCCGGGCCTGCGGATGATCCGGAGCTACTCTTAAGGCCTCCTGAAAATGATCCAGTGCCTTCCGATCATCCTTAAGCGCACTGAAATAAAGGATCCCCAGATTTGTATGGATCTCCGGGGAATCGGGCCTGAGCTTCTCCGCCTTGCTCAGCGCAGCCAATGCCTCCGGGAAAAGTCCCTTCTTATAATAGACTGAACCCAGGTTGTTATAAGCCTTGAAGAAACCCGGCTTGAGTTCCACTGCCCGCCGGTATTCCCGGATAGCTTCTTTGAGCTGCCCCCTCTCTTTATAGGCACTCCCCAGATTATTGTGAAACTTGGGATCGCCCGGGATTATCTCCACGGCTTTTCTGTACCCGGCAATTGCCTCAGCCGTTAATCCCAGCTCCTGATAAGCTGAACCCAGGCCGAACTGGGCCCGGGCACAATCGGGAACCTGCAAGGTTGTCTTTCTCCATAAAACCAGATTATTCTTCCAGTCGGTATTTCTGGCCATAGTTCGTAGTGAAAAAAAGACCATTAAGGTAAGGAGGAATACTCCCAGAGCTCGCGAGTTTAGGCCTTTTCTCACCAGCAGAGTGAGTAAAAAGCAGACCCCGAAGCAAGGCAGATAAAGATTGCGCTCAGCCAGCAGCTCGTGGTGGGGGATGATCTGGGCGACCGGCAGTAAGGTTACCAGGAGCCAGATCCCTCCGAAAGCGTATAGAGGGGAGGTGAAAAGCAGCAGAATAGTTCCCACCATCACCGCCAGGACAATAACGAGAGCCAGCAGAGCCCCTGCTTCCAGCCCGGGGCCCGAGAGGGGGAAGGCATTAAAGGAATAATCAGCAATCAATCTTACCGGCCAGAGCATAATCTTCAGATACTCACAGATTACCCGGACTGAGGTCTGGAGGTGGGCAAACACACTTCCCCCCCACCAGAGATCCGGGGATGAGACAATCCCCTGAGCCCCCGTATCCACCGGGGGCGTTACCTTCCCGGAGACCTTGGCCACAAAAATCGTATAATACGAAAACACAGCAGCGCTTGAAAACAAGAGCAGGTATTGATAGCGGTATCGGGAGAAAATCTCGCCTAAGCCGGAGATAATCCTTCGGAATAATCTTCTTTCTGCGTGCTGAATGCGATGGCCGAGATCATAGCCCAGAAATATCACCGGGAGGATAACCGCATTCTCCTTGGTGAAAATAGCCAGCAGATAGGCCCCAAAGGCTCCGAAAAAGTAGCTTCTCCCCCCCCCTTTCCTCTCCCTCAGGAAAAGGTAAAGGCCGATTAAAAAAAAACACCCGGCCAGAACATCCTTTCTTCCCGTAAGGTAGGCTACCGCTTCGCTGTGGGCGGGATGGGCAGCAAATAGCAAACCGGTAAGCAGTGCCGCCCGCTTATCCTTCAGCAACAAATGGGCAACCAGATAGGCAAAGATTGCGGCTAAGAAGTGATAGGCAATATTTGAAATATGGTATCCTCTTGGATTTAGGCCGGAAAGATAGTAATCCAGGTTATAGGATATAATTCTCACCGGTCGATATTGCAGCCGGCCCACGATCCCCAGAATCCCGAATAGCTCTCGGCTACCCCTGAGCATTTCGTTCCCAACTATTTGAAACTCATCATCAAATACAAACTTATTGGGTAGCGTGTTAAGATAACAGATTAAGCAGATTAGTCCAATCAGCAAAACTGCCAATCCACCTGAGGCCGCCTTCACTTTGCAATTTCCATTTTGCAATTTCCATTTTGCAATTTCCATTTTATTCCGCTAACACCTCCTGATAAACCTTGAGGGTTGCCCGGGCAGTGTCTTCCCAGGAGAACTGCCGGGCCCTCTCCCGCCCCTTTTCAATAAGCTCCTTCCTGAGCCCTTCTTTAGAGATTAAATCCAGGATAGCCTGCGCCAGGGCCTCCTTATCTCCCGGCTCAACCATTATCCCGGCATCACCAACAACCTCGGGCAGCGATGAGCTCCGGTAGGTTACCACCGGTGTCCCGCTCACCATTGACTCCAGGCAGGTCAGTCCAAACCCTTCGTAAGAGGATGGAGAAACAAAGAGCTCAGCCGCATGGTAGAAAAGTGGAAGCTCCTCGTCAGCCACCTCCCCGACAAAACGAATATCACTGTCCATTGCCTGATTCTTTCTGAGATCCTTACTGAGCCAGCCCTCTCTGCCCACAATCACCAGTTGATGAGGGATTCTTTTTAGGCTCTTCAGTCCCTTAAAGACCTCGATCAAATCGCCGAGATTCTTTCGCGGCTGGATCGTCCCCACAAAAAGGATCTGCCTTGCCTGCAGACCATACCTCTCCCTTAACCGCTGGAGCCTCCCTTCGTCATCGATCTTTCGGTACCGGGGTGAAACCCCCAGGGGAATGTCAACCACCTTTCCCCGGTCCACTCCAAGTATTTCGACAATATCCTTCTTTGAATTGGCGGAATCCGTTATCACCTTAGTTGCTCTTTTAACTGAACTTCTCAGATGAAACCTCAGATGCAGTCCCTGGAGCCGGGCAAAGGTATGGGGAAAGATGAAGGGGGACAGGTCGTGAATCGTAACTATTGACTTACCGGAGCACCATTGGGGCAAGACATTCTTGGTGTTATGATAGAGCTCAATCCCGTACCTTTTTAGATTAATCGGCACCTTAAGATGATCCCAGAGGACCCGGGTATAGGGGGAAGATAGCCCAATCTGAACCATTTCCGCCCCTTCAATATCTTCGAGAGGCTTCAGGGTATCGGAAAAGATAAAGTAATCGTTAGTGCGATCAATGCTGAGGATATTCTTGATAAGATTAAGGGCATAACTCCGGGGACCGCCAATGGTTCCCAGCAAGGCAGCAATTGCTATTCTCATGGGATTCCCATATCACTTTGCAGTTTGCATTTTTTATATAAAGCGTCTAAATATCTGCATATCATAAATTCTAAATCCAAAATCCTAAACCCTAAACAAATTCTAAATCCCAATTAGCCAAATTCAAAACTATTTTGACTTCCCTGAGATTGCACCGAATATCTTCGTAAGTTCACTATCATATGTTTTGTATTTTGAATTTTGATCATTTGAAATTGTTTAGAATTTAGGATTTAGTGCTTAGGATTTACCTTATTGGTGCTTGCTGCTTAGAATTTTTCCATCATAGTTTGCTTGCCCAATCTCCAGTTCTCAAGGTGCCACTTAATACCCCTCAGGACGGCCCTGACCGACTCCGTTTCCCCTTTTAAGCCTAATACTATCGAAAGGAAAAAAACCCGGTAGAGCAGAAAATAAGGGAGGAAAAGGAAGAAAAACCCCAATCGGCCTACATTCTTCCGGGCAAAGAGCAGCCGACTGCGGGTGTGATAATAGTAGTACCGGGGGCTCTTCAGCCCGGTGCTCCGGGAGGACTTGTGCCAGATCCGGGCCCCGGGAACATAGATGATCCGATACCCGACCCTTCGGGCCCTGAGATTCCAGTCCCAATCCTCAAAATAGGCGAAGTAGTCAGGATCAAGCAATCCTATCGCCTCGATCACCTCTGATTTTATCAAGAGCGAGCATCCGCTAATGTAGGCTACCTCAGCTTTTCTGTCATATTGACCCTGATCCTCCTGGCCGTTCCCTCTCAGCACTGGCTGGGCTAAAAAGGAGATCGCCCGGCATCCTGCTGACTCCAGAGTATTTTCCCGGCCAAACTGGTAAACCTTGGGGCCAACGATCCCGATCTTACCGTCGCTCCGGGCTGCCTTAATTAGCTCAGTCAAAAAATTCTCTTCAACCACGGTATCGTTATTAAGCAGCAGGATATAGGGGGCCCCGGAGCGAAGTCCCTGAGCAATCCCGGAATTGCTTCCCCCGGCAAAACCGAGATTCTCCTCGATCTCCAGCAAGCTTATCTTAGGATTTCCCCGGCAGCTCTCCCGGAATGCCTGAGCAGACCCATCGGTGGAACCGTTATCAACCAGAATTATCTCATAATTGGGGTAATTCAGCCTCTCCAGTGAGGAGATACACTCCCGGGTATCCTCCTTGCCGTTCCAGTTACAGATAACGATTGCCACCCTGGGCTCCTCAGCCCTAACCA
>JAUWWP010000560.1 GCA_030616835.1 Deltaproteobacteria bacterium
CTCCAAGGCACTGATCAGACAATTGACCGTTGTCCCGATCCCACAGGTAGGGCACCAGATATGGGGGATCCGGTCCATCCGGAGTAAGGGAGCTCCTGGGTGTTCCTGTTTCATCCTGCTACCTCCATTTTCACCCCACTACCTCCATTATCTGCTTATAAATATCTTCCGGGTTATGGGCGGTGCCTCCCCCATGGGGGACCAGAAAGGTTTTTGCCCGGCCGGCGGCACACCTTTCCACCTCAAATACTATCTGACCATAGTTCATTTCCGGAACAACAAAGGCTTTAACCTTCTGGGCAAGCTCCCGGATCCGTCTCTCGGGGAAAGGCCAGACAACTATCAACCTCAGGCTTCCCACCTTCACCCCATCCTTCCTGGCTAACTCAATCGCCTGCTGGGCAACGCGGGCGGTTATCCCGTAGGAGATAACAATAACCTCCGCTCCCTCGATATTCTCTTCTTCGTAGCGGATGATCTTGTGGGCATTAAGTCGGATCTTCTCCACCAGGCGACGAACAAGTGTTTCCTGACACTCAGCACTCATGACCGGATAACCTTTTTCATTATGGGTCAACCCGGTCACATGAAAACGATAGCCATCTCCAGCCTTAACCATCGGAGGGATAAGATCCTTACCAGCTTTATAAGGCAAATATTTTCCCGGGGAGACTTTAGTGTATCTCCTGGGGGTAATCTCGATCTTATCGGCCGGCGGTATTACTACCTTCTCCGTCATATGTCCCACACATTCATCCATCATCAGAAAAACTGGAACCCGATACTGCTCGGAGAGATTAAAGGCATCAATGGTCATATCGAAACATTCCTGGGGAGAGCTCGGGGAAAGGGCAATGATTTCATAATCCCCATGAGAGCCCCAGCGCACCTGCATCATGTCAGCCTGTCCGGGAAGGGTGGGTAGCCCGGTGGAGGGGCCCCCTCTCTGAACATTGACATAGACGCAGGGGGTCTCCAGCATGACCGCCAGGCCGATATGCTCCATCATCAGGGAGAAGCCCGGCCCGGAGGTAACCGTCATTGATTTTACCCCGGCCCAGGAAGCACCGAGGATAGCAATGGAGGAAGAAAGTTCATCTTCCATCTGAATGAATATACCGCCAACCCGAGGAATTCTTGCAGAGAACCTCTCGACGGTCTCCGAGGAAGGCGTAATCGGGTAACCGGCGATAAATCTACACCCGGCGGCTAATGCCCCTTCACAGCAGGCATAGTCACCATCGAAGTAGTGGGAACCGGTTAATACCCCTCGAGGATCAGCCTTCATCCTGTGCTACCTCCGAAACAGCCTGGGTGATAAATATTGCAAATTCAGGACAGATCAACTCACGGAGGTTGCAATTCACACACTTCTCCTCAGCCTTGGCAAAAGGAGGATGGTATCCTTTAATATTAAACTCCTCGGCCAGTTCAAGCACATCTCGGGGACAGTACTCAACACAGAATCCACAGCCTTTGCACCTGTCCTTGACAATGTGGATCTCTCCCGGTTGAATCTTTAACTCGTCGGCATCAAGTGGCTTACGCCAGTACTTCATTTTAAGTCTACTTCCCCCTACCTCTCAATTAATCCTGTTAAGCGGTTAGGGTATCACTTGATTAAGTGTAATTCAAGAAAAAAGTA
>JAUWWP010000524.1 GCA_030616835.1 Deltaproteobacteria bacterium
ATCATCAGTGAGGAGGTAAACTATGCGTGATTTTTGGAGCGATGTCGAGGCAATAGTCCATAAGAGCGGGATCAGGGTTCCCTATTCATGGCAGGCCGGGGAGACGGCCAGTTATTTCCTGACCCAGCTTCGGGATGAAGGGAAGATCTGGGGGAAGAGGTGTCCTCGCTGTGAAAAGGTCCTGGTTCCGCCGAGAAAGAGCTGTCCCTTCTGTTTCGTCGAAACCGATCAATGGATCGAGGTCTCGGATGAGGGGATGGTAGAGACCTTTACCGTTGTGCAGAGGGACACACTCATCCAGCCCAGGAAGGCCCCCTTTGCCTATGCCATGATCCGCCTTGACGGGGCGGACACGGGTCTTGTTCATATTCTGGGGGAAGTGGAACCCGAGGCTATCCGGGAAGGGATGCGGGTGAAAGCGGTATTAGCCAAGGATCGAAAGGGATCACTCCTGGACATCGCCTATTTCAAGCCTATTATATAGAACGAAAAAAGTAATTGTGCATAGATAGGTTAGTATTGTAAATACAAATAGATGAATAAATTCTAAGCACCAATAAGGTAAATCCTAAGCACTAAATTCTAAATTCTAAACAATCTCAAATGATCAAAATTCAAAACTCAAAACATTCCCTTCGACAGGCCCAGGACAAGGTTTTGAACATTAGATATTGGGATTTAGCCCCTGATTTAATCAGGGGTTAGGGTTTGGGATTTAGGATTTGTCACTGTATTGATTTATGAAATATTATCCGCAAATCAAGTTATTTATACGGCATTATTTATGTCGTTATGTATAATTCATAAGGAGGAGGGCCATCATGGATAGAGTTGCTATTGTGGGGGTAGGTCAAACCAAGCATGTGGCCTGCAGGGAAGAGGTCTGCTACTCGGAACTGGTTTACGAGGCCGTGACCCTCGCCCTAAAGGATGCGGGGGTCGGGGTCAGCGAGATTGAACATTATCACCACATCGAACGATTTCTGGGACGGAAGGACTATTTCCAGCATGGCCACCGGAGATGTCAGCGGTGCCTATGGAAAGAATATAAGCTGTGTCGAGGGGGATGGGACCTTCGGAGCCTTCTATGGCCTGACCCGGATTCTCTCCGGATCTTACGGGACGACCATGGTGACGGCCTACAGCAAGGGCTCGGAGAGCACCTCTCCTCTAATTACCAATGCGGCCTTTGATCCGATCTACATGAGGTGCCTCGGACTCGAGTTGATCTCGGACTGCGCCTTACAGGCTCGGCGCTACCTGAGCCGATACGGGATCACCGAGGAAGAGTGCGCCCTCGTTTCGGTCAAGAATCACGGCAATGCCCTGGAAAATCCGAATGCCCAGCTCGGCATAAAACTCACGGTTGAAGAGGTAATGCAGTCCCGAACGATCGCGGCTCCCTTGAAGCTATACGATGTGTCCCCGATTAGCGATGGGGCCTGTGCCATTATCCTTGCCAGTGAGGATCGGGCTAAAAAGATCACCGATAAGCCGGTCTGGGTTAAAGGGGTCTCCTTCTGCGCGGATGCATACCTGCTGGGAGATCGTGACCTTTCGGAATGCCGTGCTCTGGAAAAAGCTGCCAAGACAGCTTACAAGATGGCCGGGATCCAGAATCCGAGGCAGGAGATCGATATTGCCGAGATCTACGACGCCTTCACCTATCAAGAGCTCCTCTGGACCGAGGGGCTCGGTTTCTGCGGGGCGGGAGAAGGGGGTAAGCTTGTGGCCAGCGGGGCCACGGCAAAGGATGGAGATATACCCGTCAATCCCTCCGGGGGGCTGTTGGGCGCGCACCCGGTAATCGCGGCCGGGCTGATCCGGATCGCCGAGGCAGCCCATCAGGTCCGGGGGGATGCCGGGGCCATGCAGGTTAAGAAGGACATCCGCAATGCCCTCGCCCACGGCGTAAATGGCGTTTGCGGTCAATCTCACTGTGTCTGGGTCCTCGGACACGATTGAGAGATGGAGGAAAGCTTATGGGAAAGAGAACTGCCATAGTCGGAACCGGACAAACCC
>JAUWWP010000411.1 GCA_030616835.1 Deltaproteobacteria bacterium
CTCGTCCTCGGGGGGACCGAGGGCATTCCTGAGCCCGCTCATGGTGTTCAAAACATTCCCGTGAGTAAGGAGCGCACCTTTCGGCTTCCCGGTAGTACCCGAGGTATAAAAGATGAAGGCCAGATCGTCACCACCGAGCTCTACCTCTTTAAGCTCGGGGGAGCTATCTTTAATGAGCTCCCGGAAGGAGATATGTCCCTCCCGGACAGTATCGCCAAACTCAATGATCTTCTGGATGTGCTCCAGCCCGGGCTTCATCTCCTCAACCACGGGTATCAGTTGCGACCCGGTTACCAGAGTCTTCCCCTTGGAATCGTTGAGCTCGTATTTGATCTCCTCGGCCTTGAGCAGGATATTGATCGGGCCGGCGATTGCCCCGATCTTGATCGCTCCCAGGCAGGCGATCAGGTGCTCCGGGCAGTTGCTCAGATGGATGTAAACAGTGTCGCCCTTCCGAACTCCCAGGGAGAGCAGTCCATTAGCGAAACGGTTGACCTGCTCATTAAACTGCCCGTAAGTTAACTCCTGATCATAGAAGGCAATGTAGACCTTTTCTCCATCGAGCTTCGCCCTCTCCTCGAGCATGTGGCGGATATTCTTATACTCGCTCTCCATATTACCTCCTTTGCTTCGGGCTCCGATCCGGACGCCCGAATTATTATTTTTCTAGCTCATCACGAATTGTCCCGCGTGCACGCTGGACTGAATTCAAATGCCATCCGATAAATTCTAAATTCTAAATCCTAAACCCTAAACAAATTCAAAATCCAAATATCAAATGTTCAAAACAATCCTTTCGACAAGCTCAGGACGGGGTTTTGGATTTTGAATTTTGGTCATTTGAGATTATTTAGAATTTGGTGCTTAGTGCTTAGGATTTATCTATCTATCTGTATTTACAACACTACCCTACGCCCCTATTATTTTTGTCGTTCTACATAGAAGATGCTTTATTTGTTCATACCTCGACCCCGTCCAGGAAATCCATAACTACCCGGTTCCACTCCTCAGTCTGTTCGATGTTAGGGACATGTCCAGAGCCTTTGATAATGTGGAGTCGGGATCCAGGGATGGCCCGGGAGAGGGCCTCCGCCGTAGGAACCGGGGTGAGCACATCCTCTTCCCCTACGAGGACCAGGGTGGGTGATTTGATCGTCGCCAAAAGCTGGGCGATATTAGTCTCTTGGGTCTTCACCTCTGTTCCAAAGATGCCCCGGATAGTCCGGGCAAAACCGATGCCGGAGCTGTTAGCAATGCGCTCCTTGACCATAGCAATGATCTCAGGATTATTCTGGATGAACTGGGCGCAGAACATGAGTTTGATGGCCTCGTCTGCCATTGCCCCACCCCGACCCCTTTTCTCCGCGATCTTGGCTGTAGTCATAAACATATCCGTGAGCTGGCGCCTTGATTCTTCATCAACTCCGATATTGATACCGGCGGTATCGGATAGTATTAGGGCGGTAACCATCTCGGGATGGGTCAGGGCAAAGGCCCAGGCGATCAAGCCTCCCATGGAGAGCCCGCCCACATAAGCCTTTTCCACCCCGAGGTACTGGAGAAGCTTATATTGGTCGTCCACGAAGCTCTCGATGGAATAGCCGTCCTCCGTTACCTCGGAGCGGCCGTGTCCCCGGCAGTCCCAGGTTATGACCCGATACCTTTCTGAGATGACCGGCACCTGCGGCAGCCACATGGTGAGGTCACCGCCAAGCCCATGGGCCAGTACTAAAGGGTGTCCGGTGCCACTGTCCTGGTAGTGAATCCTTGCCCCGTTGATAGTAACTTCCGGCATTTCCATCCTCCTTGCTGAACCCGCAATAATTCCAGATTGCCTGTTTGATTATATGGCAATGATTTAGAAAAGGCAAGAGAATTTGAACCACGAATTTCACGAATTATACGAATTAATTCTCTCTTTGGTCATTAGGATTTGAACCACGAATTACTCGAATTACACGAAACAAATTTACCGTCTTGATAATGGAGGCAAAAAGTTGTAAAGATAAATAGGTTATTCTAGATTTTAAATTATATAAAACGTCTTAAATATTTGCGGATAATATTTCATATATCATTATCCTAATAAAATTCTAAATCCCAAATCCTAAACCCTAAACAAATTATAAATTCAAATATCAAATGTTTAAAACAAAGAACCCCTCACCTCAATTCTCTCCCCTGTGGGGAGAGGAAGTAATAACCAGTAACCTGTCCTGAGCCCCGCCTGTGGCGGGGTCGAAGGAAAAGTTCCCTCTCCCTGACGGGGAGAGGGATAGAGCCTGTTCTGAGCATGTCGAAGGGGTGAGGGGGAAATGCTTTGATCCGCCTTAGGCGGATTAGAATTTAGTGCTTAGGATTTACCTTATTGGTGCTTATAATTTGTTCATTTGTCTGTATTTACAAAACTACCCTATGCCGCATTGTTTCTGTCGTTCTATATAATAAAGTAAGGAGGTAGAAGATGATTGATTTCAGTCTGACCGAGGAACAGGTTGCCATCCAGAGCACCGCCCGCGAGTTTGGCCAGAAGGAGATAAGACCGATCGCGGCCGAGCTCGATCGCATCCCTGATCCTAAAGAGGTTTTTCCCCGGGCCCGGGAGGTGATCAGGAAAGGGGTTAAACTTGGTTTCCCCTATATGATTATCCCTAAGGAGTATGGGGGGATGGGGGTAGATCACCGCACCATTGGGATTGTTTTCGAGGAACTGGCGGCCGCCGATGTCGGATTGGCCGGAACCCTGGGGATTAGCAACTTCGCCTTACTTACTCTGTTGCTGGGGGGAACGGAGTCGCAGAAAAAGAAGTGGTTCGGGAAGGCGCTTGGCGATGAAAGCGGTCTGTTTCTGGCCTCCTGGGCCGCTACCGAGCCCCAGGGGTTGGGAATGGATACCGATGCCCTTTGGGAGGGTCAGACCAAGTTCAATTTAAAAACCAGTGCTACTCCCGATGGCGATATTTATCGAATTAATGGGGAGAAGTGCTTTATCACTGCCGGAGGGATCTCCCGGATTTGTATCGTTCTGGCCCAGACCCCCGGGGGGCCGAGTCATTTCATTGTTC
>JAUWWP010000368.1 GCA_030616835.1 Deltaproteobacteria bacterium
AACAAAATAGATCATCCCAAAAAACTTAACTTTTCCGGACCAACATTTGGTCTTGCTTATACTTACCATGGTAAGGGGGGAATAAATGGAATCTTTTCCACAAGGTTCTCACTTGATTGGTTTGATAATAGATTGCTTCCGGAATATGATGATTTTACCGTTGATAAGCTCTCTCCCGTTATATTTTTTACTGCCACCGGCATCTGGACAATCTTCCCTACTTCCCCGGTGAATCTGCATATCGGGCTGGGAGCGGGGGTTGGGGTAGCTGACCTTGAGGCGACGGAAGTACAAGAGCCTGATGATAAAGATGAACTAAAGCACTTTGATACTCCAGTTCCCGTTCCAGTTATTCATATCCCAATTGGTTTAAATGTAAGGATAAGAAACTTTATTATCACTGCCGAGACCGGGATCCGGGATGTTCCCTATATTCATGGAGGTATATCGTATGCCTTCCTTAAAGGTGAGGATGTGAAAATAATCAGGGAAGTAAAAACCCTGCCTCCTCCCCCGCCAACCGAGGGCAAAGTTAAGGGTCGGGTGTTTGATGCCGATACCGATAAGCCTATCGGGGGAGCAATAATAGAGATGAAGGGAACCGGATTCACAAATCTTTCGACCGATCCAAAGACCGGCGCCTTTATAACCCCGGGGATAAAAGAGGGCACAGCAGAACTGATTGTCTCAAAAGATGGTTACCGAAAAAAGCTGATCAAGGTAAAGGTAGTTGCAGGTAGAACGATTGAGGGAGTGGTTTTCCCACTCAGCAAGGCGATCAGCCTTGGAAAGGTTCTCGGCAAGGTTACTGACAAAAAAGGTCAGCCTTTAGCTGCCACTATTTCCTTCAGTCTGAAAGAAGTGGCCCCGCTGCAGTCCGACCCCCTGAACGGTGAGTTTGAGGCGAAATTACCAATAGGTAACATAACCATAACTGCAGCAGCAGAAGGCTACATCTCTGCAAGCAAACCGACGACAGTAAGTAAAGACGAAGTGTCCGTGGTAGATTTCCTATTAAAGCCGAAGGAGAAAAAACTGCCCCCACCCCTGGTGGTAACAAAGAAGCCTAAGGTTTACATTGAGAAAAAGAAGATAGTGATTACCGAGATTATCCGTTTTGAGACTGGAAAAGCAAGGATTCTTCCCGCCTCCTTTTCCCTTTTAGACGAAGTAGCCAGTTTGCTGGCAAAAAATCCCAAGATCAAAGTTCTAATCGAAGGACACACCGACAGTGTGGGATCAGAGTCCCTCAATCGTAAGCTATCCCAGGCCCGGGCGGACAGTGTTATGAAGTATTTGCTCTCTCAAGGGATTTCCCCTGACCGGTTGAAGGCACTGGGCTACGGTGAGGCGAGCCCAATAGCCGATAATGCTACTAAAATGGGGAGGGCGAAGAACCGGAGAGTGGAATTTACCATCATCGGCCAGTAAAAGCTTGACTGGCACTAACCTTAGTGTTTTTATAGGGAAGATTATGAAAAGGCTAATTATCTTACTTGCGGTGATAATTACAATTTTCTCTTCAGCCATAACTCTCGAGGCTGTGGAGAGAGCTCCCCGGATTACTGATAGGGAGATAATAGAGAGATTAATCAGGTTAGAAGAAGGTCAGAAGAGAATAGAGCAGGAAATGGGGAGTTTAAGGGAGGAGATAAAGAAGGTAAGAGAGGATTTAGGTGGGGAGATAAAGGATGTAAGGAGAGAAATGAAGGAATTTTTGCTCTGGGGGTTTGGGGTAACCTTTGCGGGAATTTTTATGTTGATAGGATTTGTGATCTGGAATAGGAGGACAGCTATTGCTCCAGTTATAAGGCAGACCAAAGAAATGGAGAAGAGAGAGGAATTGACTGTCCGGGCTCTTAAAGAATATGCCCGAGAGGAGCCCAGGTTGGCTGAGATCCTCAAATCCCTGGGCCTGTTATAGCGATGATCAACACTTCCGATTGGTGAGGTAGGATTTAGAGAAGGCCTTGAGAAAAGGGCCTCCTCTTTTTTTTGCCGGAGATTCCGTGAATTGGAACTGATGCTTGTAGCAGGAGTTTCCCCAAAAATCATTCCAGTAGGGGCAATTCATGAATTGCCCTTACTGGATAGGCGGGGCTTTCGAGCCCCGGTACCCACATCTTATCCAAATTCTCTTAGCGGGGCTGGACTTCGACAGGCTCAGTCGAGCAAAAGCCCCGCCTATCCACTATTGAGTTTGTTAAGGTCAATATCAAAAAATGTAGATTGGTTGAACTTTTCACAGCGAATCAGACCCACTTAACTTAATAGTGCCAAAATATGAGAAGTGTCCCTATTTTCTCTGTCAATCCATCCAAACCTATCACAAATTGGACACTATTAATAAAGGCTTAACCCCAAAGAGTTACTGACAGAAAAGAAAAGAGGGGTTAAACCTTGGAAGAAATAGTCGGTGTTCTCCTTCTCTATACTATCTGATAGACCTTTCCAATCTCTTTGAAATTGCCCTTACCTTTTTTTAATGTCTCTTTGATTTCAATAAATTTATCAATTGTCCCTTCGGCGAAGTATCTCTCGCCACAATGAATACACACCTCAGCTTCTACCTCTGCTAAAATCCGATCGCTGCCTGCTTCAACTTCTTCTTTAACTAATTTTTTTTCCAGTTCTCCACCACAGATAGCACACTTCATTTTTTCCTCCATTTAAAATCTATCCACCGATTTGGGTCCGGCTGATAGACCGTTATAATTACCAAAAGTTCTTCCCCAATAACAGGTGCACAGACCACGTGCAGGGGTCTACTTCTTTTAGTTTTGCCATAAACCAGACAACTCGGATATGGTCTGTCATTGGAATACTCCTCAACAATTTCTCCAGAACCTATTGCTTCCTTAACTTCGTCTTCACTGATGAACCCAAATTCCTCGCTGAGCATTTCATTTTTAGCATGTGACGAAAATTTTAACTGTCTTGAACATTGTCTAACATCATTAAGAGTTATTAACAATTAACATTGACCTCTTTGTTATTTATCCTAAAATAAGCGCCCTTATCGCCCTCAATACGAAGTTTCTTTATGGTAGATCCCATTATTAACTACCTTCAATGTATTTTAATTTTTAGCAGCTTGCCCTGGCAATGTCAAGCAAGATTTAGTTGGAGTTTCCTCAAAATTTTCTTCAAAGTTCCCTATACCTGTCTGCGTGTGACGCTCAGGCAGGCTGGATAGCCAGGGCTTTTACATTCTCCGTAGTCCCGATGTCCATCGGAACGAAGGATGAACGAGCCCCGGCATTTAGTCCGCCTCAGACCTGTAGGGGTGGACCTCCGTGTCCACCCCTATTAGGGCCGACACAGAGGTCAGCCCCTACATTGCGGGGCTGGAAAGCCTCGCCTACCCGCCTGCCAAAGAATTTATTCGGCGGGCAGGTCCACTGTTTTAGTGATCTTTAC
>JAUWWP010000450.1 GCA_030616835.1 Deltaproteobacteria bacterium
AGCTTCGGCCAGACCACCCTCGAGGTCATCCACACCCCGGGTCATACTCCCGGGCACAGCTGCTTCTTTTTTCCGGAGACCGAGCTTCTGTTTCTGGCGGATATGGACCTCACCCGCTTTGGCCCGTGGTACGGCGATGCCACCTCTGATCTGGAGCAGACAATAGAATCTATCAAGAAGATAAGGAGCTTCCCGGCCAGGATATTCATTGCTGCCCATGGGCAAGCGATCTTCGAGGGGGACATCAGCAGAAGGATTGACGATTACCTTCAGGTGATTGAGCAGAGGGAGCAGGCCCTGCTGGAGTTTCTCGACGAGCCCCGCACCCTGGAGGAGATAGTTAAGCGGGGGATTATATACAAGGGTGCCGGGGGAGACGCATCTTTCACCGACTTCGGGGAAAGGGGGATGATGAGCAAGCACCTTGAGCGCCTGCTGAATTCAGGAGTAATCGCCTGCGAGCAGGGTCGCTACTGGAAAATTTGAGGAGAAACAGATGTTGGTTCTGAAACAATTTAAATGTGACTTTTTTGCCGTATATACAGGATATTTTTCCAGTTTCATTTCTCTTCAGCTTCTATGATTTCCCTTATTTTCTTCTCTAAAGGCGGTAGCTCATTCTATTTTTTCCGCTTCTTTTAAGATATAAGGCCTTATCCGCCTTCTTAATGCATCTTTACATACCAGATCCACATTCTCGCCTATCAATCTTTTTAATTCTGAAAGAAGTCCCATATAATTACGGAAAGTAGGCTTCTCAAGTTCAATTAAAAAGTCAGCATCACTATCCTCTTTTTGTTCATTCCTCACATACGAGCCAAAAAGGGCAATAGATTTTACTTTGTATTTATCTAAGATGTACTTATTTTCTATTATGATTTTTTTAATATCTTCTTTTGTCATCCCACACACCCATCAACGCCTTAAATTCGCTCTCTACTGGTTTGTAACCTTTTAGAAAACGGTCTCCATTTATGATGAAATCTTATTTAACTTATATTCAAACATAATTTTCAGATGAATTCAAGGCCAAGTCGTTATCCTTCAAGGAAAATAGGGGGACGGATTCAAATCCAATCCTTCGGCAGGCTCAGGACAGGTCGTCGGGCAGGGGGAGTAGCCCTGATGAAGTAGTGAAAGGCACACTTCACAGGGCAGGGCAGGGACTACAATTCTCTGATCAAATCCCCAAAGGGAGACTTTTTTCGTGTAATTCGTGAAACCTGTCCTGAGCTTGTCGAAGGGTTCGTGGTTTAAATTCTGATTCGTCGGGGGCGGAAAGGTTTTACTTGACAGACAGCGGGGTTTTTAATATTATATCTTGTCTTTACAGCAGCTCTTTTCAAACAAAAAGGAGGCATTTGATGGATTCGAACTTTAGTTTGAAGTCCCTTATCTTCCTCTTCCTTCTCACCTTTCTTCTCTATCTGAATTCAGCAAAGCCGGCCCAAGCCCTGGATCAGGGAGACTGCTTTAACAGCTCCACGGTGGTGATAACCGGGAGTATTACGGATACCAGCGGTATCTCCGAGATAATCGTAACCGTGGACGGCTCCACTCCTTCTGATTTCGATATCGACAGCGGGAACTGGACGGCGACCTTTACCGGCCTGCTCGACGGCCCCCATACCCTCCTGGTCGTGGGCACCGATGCCTGCGGGAGCGGGAACACCGCTATCACCGACCCGCTCGGCTTCGAGGTGGATACGGCGGCAACGGTGACCATCACTGACCCGGAGGACGGACAGACTATATTAACCGATAATATTACGGTTACCGGAACTGCGGATACCGATATTACCTCGGTAACGGTCACTTCCGACCAGGGGCACAACGAATCGTCCCCGGTGGTTGCCGGGGGCTGGACAGTGACCCTGACCGGGGTTAATACCCCCTCGATAGTTATTACCGCCGAGGGGACAGACGACTGCGGCAATATCGCAAGCGATTCGGTAACGCTGCCGGTAGTATATTTACCCCTTTGCATGTGGAATCAGACGAATTGGGATCGGTGCAGATTGGGGGAGTAAACTAATAGATTACAGATTTTAGATTGTAGATTGTAGGTTTACAAAGAGAAAGGAGTTAGTCATGAAGAAGTTTATCTGGAAAAAGAGGTTTTCGCTGCCGGAGACGATCGGGCTGATCAGCATTACCGTGATCAGTATGGCGGTAATAAGCTACGCCGTCACGGTACCGAACACATTCGTGGCGGACACGGTAATCAGTGCCGATGAAGTGAATGCAAACTTCTCGGCCCTGGTGACCGCGGTCACTGCCCTGGAGTCACAGGTAGCAACCCAGCAGAGTGAGATCGCAACCCTTCAGGCCGATCTCGCCACCGTCCAAGCCAACAAAGCCCTTCTGCTTGATCCGTATTTGAATGTAACGACATCAACGGACAACGAACTGGTCGGTCCCCATGTGATCCTGGAGGGAGTCAATCTGCACGTCCGCAGCGGCGGCGGCGCAACTGCCGCAGCGATCAACGGCCTGGGTAACCTGTTGGTGGGCTATTACGAGGTGCCAGCAGTCCCGAGCCGGGGCGGCTCGCACAATATCATCTTGAGCTCTGAGCACAACTATCCAACCTACGGCGGATTCGTGGCAGGCTATAGG
The DNA here is from genome assembly GCA_030616835.1 of Deltaproteobacteria bacterium. Lineage (GTDB taxonomy): Bacteria > Desulfobacterota. The sequence goes on from JAUWWP010000450.1 coordinate 2,620, forward strand.
AATACCGTAAGCGGCAACTACTCCAGCGTCAGCGGGGGCAGATGGAGTGCGGCCATCGGCCAGTACTCC
>JAUWWP010000293.1 GCA_030616835.1 Deltaproteobacteria bacterium
GCCGGCAATTCTCCCCGGGCCCCTTTTTGCAAAAAAATGGCCAGAAGAAGAACCGCGGTATAAATATAGGGTTTTTTTCTCAGAGATCCCCCCTGTTAAAATCTTCAGTGGTGACAGAAGATTATATCGTTAATAGCATTTTCCCTTTTATTCAATTTAGCCTTAACCTTCTGGCTCAATGATAGAGAAGAATAGGAAAATCCTAAGATAAGTTAATTAAAATATAATCCGCTGGCCAAGAACTGTCAAGGATTATGTCAAGCCAGATAATGCTTGAGCATGCCTCAGAAATGTGTTTATAAATGCTTATTTCCCCAGTTGACAGGGGTATTCTCTCATAGTATTTTTAGCTGGCAGAGGGAAACGGCCTGCGGAGGTTTCTCCTCCAGGTAAATATAGTCAACGGCATAAATAAGTTGAATCTTCCTTCGACAAGCCCTTCGATTACGCTTCCTTCGGCTGGGCTCAGGACAATCAATTTGCAATTTACATTTTGCATTTTGCATTTTGCATTTTGCAATTTGCCTTAGGCGGTCCGCCTAAGGCGAAGGACTGCCTTGCTAATAGGAGATTTGAAAAAGAGCCTGATTCTGGCACTCCTGCTGATGGGGTTTACCTCCATCGTTGCTCAGGTTGTGCTGATCAGAGAGTTCCTGGTAACCTTCTCAGGCAATGAGCTCGCCATCGGCCTTATCCTGGCAAACTGGCTCATCCTGGAATCCCTGGGGAGCCTTCTCTCCGGCAGAATTGCGGATAAGGTCAGAGGGAACGTCGGGATATATGCTGCTACCCAACTAATTATCTCTGCCTACCTTCCGGCAGCAATATATCTTACCCGGACATTTAAGAATATTATTGGTTCTGCCCCGGGTGAGGGGGTGGGTCTTTTTCCTATCTTTTACGGCTCTCTCTTCATCCTTGCCCCTTTAAGCCTCAGCGACGGAGCCCAGTTCAGCTTTGGCTGCCGGCTCTATTCTCTGGTTACGAAGAGGGAGGCTCCGGCCATCGGCAGGGTTTATCTCTACGAAGCCGGCGGCTCGATAGCAGGAGGACTCGCCTTTACCTTCCTTTTTCTTCCCTATTTCCACTCCATCCAGATAGCCCTGGGGATAGCAGTGATAAATATTCTCTCCGCTCTTCTTTTACTAACTTCCTTCAAGACCGGAGCGGAGATTCCTTCAGGTATCAGCAAGCAGAGAAGATCAGGCCGGGCCTTCGCCATTACTATCAGTCTCTTTCTTTTACTCGCCGCCCTCTATCTTTCCTTTTCTGCCGGTGCCGACCGGATCCATTACGGCTCCCTTCGACGACAGTGGAGCGGACAGGATCTTAAGGCCTATGAAAACTCCATCTATGGTAATGTCACCGTTACCCAGAGGGATAAGCAGCTAACCTTTTTTGATAACGGGATCCCGCTCCTGTCCACACCGAATCCGGACATAGCCCGAATTGAGGAGCTGGTCCATTTACCCCTTCTTTTCCATCCCCAACCGAAGAAGGTCTTGCTCCTCAGCGGCGGCGCCGGCGGCGTCCTGCGAGAGATCCTGAAGCATCCAGTCGAGAGAATTGATTATGCCGAACTCGATCCGCTGATAATTCATCTTGCCCGAAAATTCACCAGCCCGCTGACCGATTATGAGTTGAATAATCCCCGGGTAAATACTGAGTATGTTGACGGTCGCCTATTCGTTAAGAGGACAAAGAAAAGCTATGACCTGGTCTTCATCAACCTTCCTCAGCCTTCTACCCTTCAGTTGAATAGATTCTATACCAAAGAGTTTTTCCAGGAGGTGAGAAGGATCCTGAAGGAAGGCGGCCTCATGGTTATTAGTGCCCCGGGCTCGCTGAGCTATCTGAGCGAAGAGCTTAAGTTGGTCAATGCCTGCCTTTTCAATTCCCTACAAGAGGTCTACTCCTATATCCGACCGATCCCCGGAGAGCCCAACTTATTTCTGGCCTCAACCTCAGCAGATATCACTATAATTAAGCCCATTACCATTATCCAGAGGTTTAATGAGCGCTCACTGATGACTGAGCTCCTGACAGACTTCCACATCAAGTATAAGCTGAAGGAGAAGCGAGAGCAGTGGCTCTTAGAATCAATAGTTAGCGGGGAGGAGATTAAAAATAATAAAGACCTCCATCCCCTGGGCCTGTGGTATAACCTTACGCTCTGGCATGCTCTTTTCTCCCCGGGCCTCACGGGGGTCATCCGGTTGATTGATCAGGTTAAGCTCTGGATGCCTCTCCTCCTGCTTGCCCTGTTTGCCTTGGTTTTTATCAAGGTGAGTCGGCGAAGCCCAAAATTAAAAAAGGCGCTCATCCCCCTGGCCCTAACCTCTACTGGATTTGGGGGAATGGTGTTCGACTTAGTGTTAATCCTTGCCTTTCAGTCGCTTTATGGATATGTCTTTCAGATGATTGGGCTCCTCATTGCCGCCTTTATGGTGGGACTAATCCTGGGAGGCCTGGGGATGATCCGTTATATGGAGAGGAGAGAAAGTTCGCTCCCGTTGCTCTTAAGGCTTGAGTTACTGCTTGTGCTCTATGCTGCGGTTTTCCCCGTAGTGCTCATATTATTACATTCTTATATAAATGTATCTTCAGTATTCCGATCAGCACCGGCCCTGCTTTTACTGTTAAATATGATAACTGGCCTTCTGGTGGGCATGGAGTTCCCGCTGGCCAACCGGATATATTTGAGTAGCCAGTCTGAGGCGGATGAGTTGAGCCGGGCCGCCGGCACCCTTTATGCCTCGGACCTGGTGGGAGCATGGAGCGGGGCAATGATCGCCTCGGTCATCCTGATCCCGGTTCTGGGGGTTTTGAACACCTGCGTGCTGGTAGCCTTCCTCAAGTTGACAAGCCTTATCCTTCTGGCCACTGGGAAATAATCCTCCTAAGGTTGTTTTCTCAAACTCTTAATTATTCTTTCTACATCTTTCTTTTTAACAATTCGAAGGATGACCACTTCTCTCTTTTCTATCATATAGAAGATACGATAACTATCATTCTTTGTATCGATTCGCAGACGATAAAGAGGATACATAACACCATGGATCTTCTTTTTCCTTCCTTTATGAGGAAATGGATTCGCTGATAAGAATCTTTCAATATTATCTACTATACTCAATGCTTCATTAGGCTCTACTGAGTCCAGATCGTCCTCTGCCTTTGGATAATAAGAAATCTCATATTTAGCCAATCACCTTCTCCTTCAACTTCTGCCTTACCTGGTTTGATCTGGTCATTCTTCCTTTCTTAAGAAGAGCCGTAGCATCCTGGTAGTCCTTCTCTAACCCCAATTCTTTTGCCAAAATCATATCCTCTAACTCATCCTCTGGCAATGTCTCTAAGAAGATAACCACTGCTTCATATCTCCCTTTGGGTTTCTTCTCTAAAAGTTCAATCTTACCATTATCATAAATAGCTCTCACTGCTTTTAACATCTTGTAGCCTCCTTCTTTATCATTTTTTCTTTTCATAAATCGTGTGTAAAGTAAAAAAACTTCACTCCAACTCTTATTCACCTAACTCTTTAACATCAGCTATTATCTTTCAATTAGATCTGATAAATCAAGAGAAAATATGTATTTTTTGCAATTTTTGAAAAATAATTAAATTGGCCCTTTTCTTATAAGAAACCTCTCAAAGCTCTTCCTTTCTATCTTAAACCCTTTTCTCTTACCGGTTTTCCTTTACCTTAAGCTTTCCTGTCCTTACAAGATATTAGACATTTGCGCTGGAGCCTCTTTTGTTGAGGACTCTTTTTCTTCTTTGCTCTCAGATTGAATAACTCCGCCTACAAGGCGGGGCATCTAAAAAGCAAGGAAATATATTGAGAGCATTCATCTCCGCTCACTGAGCGGGGTATTCTGCTGGGATTTCATAAATAGTCCCCTCTCCCCTGGAGGTGTATAGACCGGGGAGAGGGTGAGGGTGAGGGGGAGGGGGAAAATGAATAAATTTTTACTTGCAATCAAAAGTGCATCGCTTCTAACCACGCCGGACTCACAGGCAATCAGGCTGGACATTGTTAAAGATAGGGTTGTTGTTTCAAAGCGCACCCCGAATATTGGCGAAGCAAA
>JAUWWP010000070.1 GCA_030616835.1 Deltaproteobacteria bacterium
AACATCCGAGAAGGTAATTCCGCCTCTTCTTCCAATACCCAGAGGCAGGAATTGATCATAAAGTGTTACCGATCTATTGTCACTTCTAAGCATTAGAAAAGTGTTACCGATCTATTGTCTGCAACCGCCTATGAGTTAGCCGCCATTTCGGAATGGATTCCATTAAGGGAAATCAAGGTAGGGTCAAAGGAGAGGTTATCAAGGATGATTCCGTTATTTGAGCATTACCCTCTACTGGAAGATAAACTTCCCTATGTCCCTTTGGGTGAATTTCCAACCCCGGTAGAGAAGCTTGATCGATTAGGTGGAGATATAGGCGTAGATCATCTTTACATAAAACGGGACGACCTGAGTGGTAAGGTCTACGGAGGAAACAAGATACGAAAGTTGGAGTTTGTCCTGGGTCACGCTCTGCGCACCGGGGTAAAGGAGGTTTTGGCTTTTGGCTTTGCCGGGTCCAATCATGCCCTGGCTACCGCCATTTATGCGCAAAGGGTGGGATTAAGAAGTATCTCTATGCTAATGCCCCAGCCTAATGCCCACTACGTCCGCCGCAACCTCCTTATGAGTCATTATTGCGGGGCGGAACTTCACCAACACCGGAATGTCCCATTTCTTGCCGGAGCAACCTTTTACCAACTTCTGCGGCATAAGCTAAGAAATGGACGATTTCCCCAAATTATCTCCCCTGGTGGATCTTCGACCCTGGGGACGATCGGCTATGTCAATGCAGCATTTGAACTTAAACGACAGATCATGGCAGGGGAAATACCTGAGCCCGATCGTATTTATGTTGCCCTGGGTAGCATGGGCACAGCAGTGGGGTTGATACTTGGGCTCAAGGCGGCCAACCTCAAAAGTCGAGTAATCTCGGTACGGGTGGTAGATGAGAGATATGCTAATGTAAGAAAAATGGGCAAACTCTTTCGTAAAGCCACCTCTTTCCTTAACTCCCGGGATCCATCTGTTCCGAAATTGAAATTATCCGAGGAGGATATAGATATCAGACACGGCTTTTTTGGACGAAGGTACGCTCTCTTTACTGAGGAAGGAATGGACGCTGTGGCCCGCATGGAGAAAAATGAGGGAATTAAGTTGGAAGGGACCTATACCGGGAAGGCATTTGCCGGTCTTATAGATGATGCGGAAAAACAAGATTTGGGGGATAAGGTAATACTATTCTGGAACACTTACAATTCCAGAGATCTCACAGATGTCATAGCTACCATTGATTATCGCCAGTTACCTCAATGCTTTCATCGTTATTTTGAACAGGAGGTGCAGCCGCTGGATAGATAGAGTAGGAGGTCACAACAGGCTGCTGCCCAAATAATTTTTACTCAGGAAACATTAAACCCAAAAATGCGTTAAAGTAGGGGCCGACGTCTCTGTCGGCCCGAACTGTCCTTCTACCCCGATGGCCATCGGGGTAGAAGGAATAAGGATGGACACGGAGGTCCACCCCTACAATCTGCTTAATACCTACATTTTACCGTTAGTCTATGCCTTTTAGTAGGCATTTTTAAGTTATCAGGGTTTGGGTAACAGCCTGATGAGACCCCTTTCTCCCTTTTACAAAAAAGATGATAATAGCTGCGAGGAGGTAATTTATGATAAATAGCGAGAAGGCTAAATGATAACTGCCGGTCACATCAAATACATAGCCGGCAAAGGGCTGGCCAAATGCCTGAAACAATACGGTAAAAGGTGCCATCAATCCATAAATAGAACCGAAGGAGCTACGGCCAAAAAATTCTCCCAGGAAGCTTTGCTGGATCGGGATCATTCCTCCCATTCCGAAGCCAAAGCACATACAAAACAGATAAACCAGCCACAGTTCCCGGGCATTGAGCAGGATGATGAGACCAACGAGCTGAAATGCATAGGCCAGGATGGCAACGAATCTTTTTTCGATAATATCGGTAAGCGACCCAAATACAATCTTTCCGATAACGCCGAGGGCTGCGGTGAGGCCCAGGCAGAAAGCAGCAGTGCCTGGGGAAATTCCCAGATCGGTCAAATGCGGAACCAGATGGATAAGCACCGTTCCCAGCGGCATAAAAGTGAGGGAAAAGGCAAAGGCTATCTTCCAGAAGGTGGCAGTCTTAAGGGCCTCTCTGGCCCCAATGGAGATTTCGTATCGGTTATTTTCTTTGTCCAAAAGGGCAGGGGGTGGGTTTGCCTCCACAATCCCGTCAGGTCTTAGCCCCAGATCTTCCGGCCTTTTTCTGATAAAGAGGACCGAGAGGGGAATAACTATTATCCAGGGGAAAATTGCAAAGATATTAAAGCTGACCCTCCACCCGAAGTGGGAAATAAGATAATTGGCTAACGGTGGCATGACCACACCGCCCATGGATACGCCCATAGTGGCGATACCAAGGGCTAAGCCTCTTTTCTTGATAAACCAGTTGGTCACACTGGTACTCCCGGGAATCTCCCCCATGCTTCGGCTGCCCAGGGAAAGCATGACTCCATAAATCGCGTAAAAATGCCAGATATAGCTCATCCGGCTGAGCAGAACAAAGCTTAAACCTACAACGGCAGCACCGACGGGTATGATCCTGCGAGCGCCATAGCGGTCAACGAATCTGCCTAATATCGGAGCGAATAGGGCACCCATGATTACACTCATAGAGATTCCGATAGAGGTCATTCCGCGGGACCATCCGAACTCCTTGGTAAGAGGCTTAAAGAATACCCCCATAGCATAGAATGCCTCTCCGGTATTAATAAAATTCGCCAAAAATACCGTGGCAACAATAAACCAGCCGTAGAAGAATCTTCTCTCTTTCATCTCGACCTTAATCCCCGATTATATGTGATCATCCGAATTACTTGAAAGAGTTCAACTGGGAAAAGTTCAAATTTCAAAATCCAAATGTCAAATGAATGACAAATGATTAAATGTCAAAAACTTTTTTTAAATCATATATTTTGTCATTTGGACTTTGGGTTTCATTTGAACTTTGAGCTTTGGCATTTGACATTCAGCCTTCGTAGCCACTACGGCGAAGTAGGCTTATATTGGAATCCTAGACCCCTTGAATCCTCTCTTTAATCCTCAGTTAATTTCCTGATGACTTCCTTCCACTTTCCCTGGGCCTTGATGATCAGCTCACAGACCTCCCGAACCGCACCCTGACCGCCTTTTTTGCGGGTAACATAATCGACAATTTTCTTGACTTCCGGAGCGCTATCGGCAACGGCCACAGAGAATCCCGCTCGCTTAAGTAGTGGCAGATCAAGGAGATCGTCTCCTACATAGGCAACCTCTTCGTCTCGTAATTGATTGTTTTTTAAGATATCCCGGTATACTTCGATCTTCCGGGAAGCACCTTGATATACTTGAGTGATCCCCAGCTCCTCGGCCCTTCGGGTAACTGCTTCTGACTCCCGGGCGCTGATGATCGCCACGCCAATACCCGCACTCTGAAGCAGCCTGATTCCCAGGCCATCGCCGATATAAAACGCCTTAATTTCTTTCCCCCGGTCGGAGTAAAGGATTCTTCCTTCAGTCATGACCCCGTCCACATCCAGAATTAGCAGTTTAACCTTTTTGGCCTGGTTAATGCCTTTTGTTCTACTTCTGACCGAGTTCATTGGATTTCCTCCCTAATTTTCGGTCGTGATCCTTTAGTATGTGATAAAACTCTACAAGATAACTGTCCTGAACCCCTCGACTTCGCTTAGGACAGGCCTGCAGAAGTATTGGTTGAGTCAATCGGTTGGGGTTGCGCGGCTGGAATCGGGATTTGTAAAACGGTTGACGGAAAACGAAACGAGCAGCGTAACCGAAAAACGAATAACTAATGGGAATCTGCCTGCTCTCGCCCAAACACTCATCAAAAGACGATCTCAAGTGGCGAGATGTCGTCGCTTTTCATGGACTTTGCTTTTGCCTCCGCATCGGGGAGGATTTGGGTAATGAAGTACTTGGTGCTCTGGAGCTTACCCCAGTAGAATTTCACCTCGTCGCTCTCTTCGGCAAGCTTCTTCTGGCCTTCAACATCTTCCCTGACCCCGGCCTTTTCCCAGTAGGGCTGGAGCTTATCGTAGGCAATGAGGGCCTGTTCGAGCAAAAGCTGGCCGACCACCACTTCGCCGAAAAACCTGAGGTAAGGGGTGGCATTTAATACCGGATAGATGGGGTCGCCACCCGTACTTTTCTGCTGGAAATACATGGTAATCTCAGCCAGCAGGTTCTTGGCAGTCTCAAGTTCAGCCATGGACTTTCCCAGATAGGCATGATCCTTATGTTCAGAGACGAAATCATTGAATTTCGTCATATAGTTCATAAAGAAAATCCCGCCTTTCATGGCGATCTTGCGGCCGAGCAGGTCGAGCGCCTGGATGCCATTAGTTCCCTCGTAGATACTACTGATTTTCACATCGCGCATATACTGCTCCTGGGGATATTCAGAGCAGAATCCATAACCGCCAAGCACCTGGATGCCCAGATCGCACACGTGCAGCCCCATATCGGAGGCATAGGCCTTACAGATCGGGGTTAACAGTTCGACGTACCCCTGATAAAGCGAGGCCACCTCGGGGTCATCGCTTCTTGCCATATCCTCATAGAATGCCGTGGTTAGCAGCAAGGCGCGGCAGCCTTCCACCAGGGCCTTCATCTCCAAGAGCATCCGTCGGACATCCGGGTGCTGAATGATTTCCACCTTGGGGGCAGCTTTGTCCCTCATCCGGGTCACATGGGGCCCCTGGATGCGAACTTTAGCATATTCCCGGGCCGTTAAATAAGAGGCGCCTGCGATCGCGACGCCCTGGAGACCAACTGCGATCCGTTCTTCGTTCATCATCTGGAACATATAGGTGATACCCCGGTTGAGTTCTCCCACGAGGATACCTTCGCATTTGCCCTCGTCACCGAAGTTGAGGGTGCAGGTGGGGGAGCCGTGGATGCCCATTTTGTGCTCGATATTAGTGCAGACTATATCGTTGAATTCGCCCAGGGAGCCGTCGGAATTGACCCGGTACTTTGGAACTATGAACAGGCTGATGCCCCGGGTTCCCGGAGGGGCATCGGGCGTGCGGGCCAGGACAAGATGAACGATGTTTTCAGTCAGGTCGTGTTCTCCGGAACTGATAAAAGATTTAGTCCCGGTGATTCGATAGCGATCCTCAGTCCCTTCCACCTTGACCGCCTGGGCCTTGTTGGCTCCGACATCGGAGCCGGCTCCCGGCTCGGTGAGACACATGGTCCCGCCCCACTGTCCAGTGTATAGCTTTTCACAAAAAAGCTTTTTGGCCTCCTCGGAGCCGAAGGCAGCGATAACGTTGGCACTGGATGCGGTCAGACCGGCGGTTAAGGTGAACGCAGAGCAGGCACCCGTAGAATATTCGTTGGTGGCAATTCTCACAGTTATGGGTAGTCCCAATCCCCCGTATTCGGGATCTCCGGATAGCCCGACCCATCCACCTTCGCATAAATGATCCCAGGCACTCTGATAGCCCTCGGGCATGCTTACCTTTCCGTCGGCGAATTTTGCCCCCTCCTCGTCGGAAGGTTTGTTCAGGGGGTCGAGGACATTCTTGGCAAATTTGGCCGCCTCGGTGAGCATAAGATCTATCTCCTCGAGAGAAAGATTCTTATAAGGTGGTAGTTCCAGGAGCTTCTCGATCTTGAGCTGTTCGTGAAGAATAAATTTTGTGTCCCGCTCGTCAGCTTCGTAGGCCATAATCAGTCCTCCTTCTTAATTGGGTTCAGACTTTTTTTGATTGTTTGAGGGAGATCTTATGATAAATTCCTTAATGCGTCAAGAAAATTAATTCTGGAGTTTCCTCAGGGGAAGGCAACTATTCCTATCTTATTTAAAAATGAAAATTGTAGGTCGGGCATCTTGCCCGACATAATGGCGGGCTGGAAGCCCCCCTACAAATTTAATTGGGATTTGGTCATTGGGATTTGAACCACGAATTTCACGAATTACACGAAACAACCCGAAATCCTGAGCCCTTCGAGACGGACTTCGTCCTCCTCAGGACTACGGAAGGAGCGAAGCGTCTCGAAGGATGGGATTTGGGATTTGGTCTACTAACTATGGCCTCCCCGATCAGTCCAGGTATCTCCTCTTGTTCTCCAGGATGTACTGCCCGGTCCGGGTGGCGAGCGCCATGATGGTCTCCTGCGGGTTCACGCCCAGCGAGCTCGGGACCACGCCCCCGTCCGCGATGAAGAGCCGCTCCGCATCCCAGCTCTCGCCCCAGGGATTGGTCACCGAACGCTTAGGGTTGGCGCCCATCCTGCAGGTGGCAAAGGCGTGCACGGTGAGGATCTCTATCTCGTCCGGCTTGATGTTGGCGTCATAGATCTTCCTGATCTCATCCGGCCCCTTGATCTCTGTGAGCCTGGCAAAGGGCAGGATCACCCGCCGGGCCCCGGCCGTGAACAGGAGCTCGGAAAGGAGCGCAGTGGCCCGGATCAGCCGGTCGGTCTCCATATGATCAATGTTGTAATAGGCCAGGGGCTCGCCCCAGAGTGCCCGCTTGACCACGCCCGTCGTGGTGTCGTCAACCAACGAGCCCGCGATCAGCATATGATTCCAGAGCTCCATAAGCTCCAGGCTGTTTTGGCCGTATTGGGTGAAGCTCATGGCGGCCAGCCCAGGATGGACCACACCGATGGCCATCAAGATCCCTTCGTCAATGAAGTGGTGTATCTGGTGGCCCTGGTGCACGCCCTTCCAGTAGTAGACCGGGTCATCAAAGACGCCCACCACCTTGACATTGGGATGGCAGTGGAAGTGCTTACCCACATTATTGTTCTTGATCCCGGAGTTCATGAGCATTACCGGGGTCTGGAGGGCACCACCCGCAAGCACGATCACCCTGGCCTTAACCGTGAGCTTATACGGCTTCTTCTTCCCGGTCTGCCGGTCCAGAACCCTGGCCTCCACTGTCTGGGCGATCCTGTTCTTCATCTTGACCTTGATTGCCTTCACATCGGTATAAAGCCGGGCCCCCCTGTCCAGGGCGCGGGGGATGTAGGTAATGAGCACGGACTGCTTCCTGTCGGTTGGACACCCGAAAACGCAGATGCCCTCGCCGGTGCAGCCCTTTTGGTTCCTTCTGTTGGGGTGAATGAGCCAGCCCAGCTTATCCGCGGCCTGGCGGAAGAGCATGTCGCCCCTGCCCAGGGATTCCGGGCTTTGGGGGGCCACATTGATCCTCTCCTCCACCTTCTCGAAGAAAGGCTCCAGGTTCTCGGGAGTAAGGTCGGTAAGCCCCATCTCCCAGCGCCACCTCCGGAGGACCTTCTCGGGCGTGCGCCAGCACATACCTCCGTTGATGATCGTGGATCCACCTACGCACCGGCCCTCTTGAAAAATGATGTTGGGCTTGCCCATGATCGCGGAGGCGCCCCCGTCCCGGCAAAGCATGGTAATGGCCTTTCCCGGGTCCAGGGAGAACTCTTTGCTCGGGTAGTAGCCGCCCTCCTCAAGGATCACCACCTCCAGGCCGCCCTCGGAAAGCTCCGCGGCAATCGCGCCGCCGCCCGCGCCCGAGCCCACCACGCAGACATCGCAGGTCTCAACCACATCCTGGTTTATCTGTTCGCCGATCGTGATCATTCCTTCACCTCCTTGGTCTCCGCGCTTTCTTCTGGCGGCATAGTGTCATGAGTGATCAGGTCAACATGATCATAGGCCGGCCAGGGGATGCGGGAGTTGCGGTCATAGCCCAGCTCCCGGAAGAATTTGCAGACTTCGGGGTCGCAGGCCTCGCCCTTATTCACCCGCTCGATGTGCCCGGGAAGGTCATAGCCGATATGTTCCATGACCTGGGGGAGGGAATAGAAGGCGGTGAGGCAGAGCCCCTTTACCCCCTTGATCAGGTCACGGCGGAGGGCCATCCTGCTCTCGATCCATCCCGTGACATATGCATCCCTCTTGCTCAGGGAGAGCCGGGTGAAGGGCTTGAGCCAGGCTTTGAAAATAAAGGTGCCGTACTCCAGCAGATACAGACCCAAGGGAAATGCAATCTTCATGTGCCAGGGAAAAAAGGAATAGAAATCGTCCAGGAATTCGAGCATCTCATCCTCAACCGGTAGGTCAAAGCCCGGTTTCCTGGGCTTGACCACCTCGATCAAGGCCCGGACGATCTTTCTCGCCTTTCTGGGAAGATGTCCTTTGTTCATCAGTCGATCCTCCTTTCCTGCTACACATATATATATCTACCTTAGATGGATTGAACCACGAATTTCACGAATTACACGAAGAAATTTCCCTTTTGGGATTTGAACCACGAATTACACGAATTACACGAAGCGACTTTCCCTTTTGGGATTTGGTCAGAGAATTTTTGCCCTTACTACTCCCTGCTATTCCTTGCTATCCCCTGCTATTCCCTACTATTTTGCAGATTGGGCTTTGTCCATTATTCCACCTCGGTTGGTGCTTTCCGGTCCCGTTCGATAATGAAGAATGAGGGCAGGATCCGGGCAGGGCCGATGGCGGTATAGGCCTTTCCCAGGTAGAGGTCATCGTTGTTAGGGTCAACCTGCTTCAGGTAGTCCCGGAGGAAGCTCCCCTCCCAGGGCCAATTCTTGCCGTCGCCGTAGTTAAGGATCAGGGCGCCCGGCTCCTTTTTCTCGGGTCCATCCGGGGTGACTTTCTTTACCGAGTAGAACCCCATGCGCCTGGGGTTATGGTCCACCGGCTGGCAGCGCCAGGGCTCTTCGATCGGACCCTGGTAGATCGGGACGTTGTAGCCCCAGTACCCGTCACCCTTCTTGTAGAAGCCCTTCTTGAACTTCTTGATGCCCAGGATCTTGGTGAAGAAGGGGACATTATAGCCCCGGAACTCCCAGCCCACGAGCTTTTCCGGGTCCGGAGTCTTGCCGTTCCTGAAGATTTCTTCAAGCTCCTGGTTAGAAAGCCTGGCCAGGTCTTCGAGTGTTCTTTTCTTCCCCTTCATCTTATCCTCCTCTTATCAATAAAGTAGTCTACAATATATCGAGTAAAATTACAAAGTATTATCATCTGAAGTTTCCTTAAAATTTCTTCTAGTATTCCATATACTGGATATCCGGGAATTTTTACGTCGGCTGAGCCCCGATGGGCATCGGGGCCGAAGTCCAACTCCGCAATACTATCCGCATGATTCCTCTCCCCTCGGGGAGAGATTAGGTGAGGGGGATTACAATCTCCAATCTATTGCTACTGCATCTATAAACACCTGAATCCTCGACCCTTTGAACCCTATCTTTTGTCATTTGAACTTAAGACTTGTCCGCCTCCTTCCGCCGCAGGCGGATTCTGTCACTTGCCATCAGGCTCCAGTTCCTTGGTAGTTTTGACAGTTTTTGGGGAAAAGACCCAACCCTGAATTCTGCTTTGCGAGATGATCAGGCTTTTTTCAGGTATGCGAGGGGTATTTGAGGTGGTGGCAGAAATGGAGAGAGTTAGCTGCGGATTGCTCACTTAAGAACATGTTTTAGAAAATCTCTTGCTTTCAGAATCTGTATGTTTTCGGAAAGAAATAGGGGACGTTATGAAAGAAATAGGGGACGTTATTGAAATATTAACTTGTTGTCAATATCTCCTTGATTATATTAGATATTTCTTCTTTGCTTTCCGGCTTTCGTCCCCAGTGTAACGCCTTG
>JAUWWP010000085.1 GCA_030616835.1 Deltaproteobacteria bacterium
AGTAGCCGGGAACCTTGAGCTCGCCGACTACCCGGGGGTCTTCGGGGTCCGAGAGGTCCAGCGTGAAGAGTGGGTCAACCCTCCTGAATGTGACCAGGAAGCCGCGCTCCCCAATGAACCTCGCCGAGTAGATCTCTTCGCCCGGCGCTACATTCACGATCTTGCCGATAATCTCAAGGTGTACTCCCTTTCGCTCTGCGAGGAGTACGATGTGGTTTCGCGACATGAACTCACCTGTCTGGAGGGTATATCGGGTCGTCGTTGCGATCCGGAGGATATCCTCGTGCTCGCCCAGAGAGAACTGGTTCAATACATGCCCCCAGACGCGGCCGCTGGCAATATTACGCACCCGCTCGGCAGTGAGGTCGAACTTGCGGATTACTGTCTGTTCGCGGTAGTCATAATCCTCGAGTGGCCGAGGCTGTGGGTCGGAGGTATAGGACCAGATCCTGTGGGTGAGATAGAGCGCCCGCGTCGAGGCATAGATGATGTCCACATCCGCGACCGCGGCAAGGCTGCAGAAAGCCAATGAGAGATCCTCGAGGTCGATCGTCACCACGATAATGATGCTCGCTCCGGCCGGGTCGTCTGGCCGGTAGAAGTCGAGAGGCTCAACCGCGCGATCGCTCCTGGCAACAACTCCACCCTCATCAAGCTCGTAATAGGCTGGAATCATGTCGTCGAGGGCGATACCATCTATGATCATTTGATTTTGGGCCTCAAGGGCAGCGAGGTCCTCCTCGGTGCCGTCATACCCGTAGCGGAGGTTGGGGACGGAGGGCTTGAACCGCTGAATCAGGTGAAGCCTTCCGCCGGTGAGCCGGGATGACTTCAGGCTACCCTCGAAGAGCATTTCCTTGAGGATTGCCGGGTTCGCGGGATCGGTGATGTCCACCAGGAGCACGCCGGTCTTATCGTAATCCCGTTCCCCTGGTATTCCCTCGATCGGCATAGTGGAATAATAATAGTTGTATTGATAGTATCGATAGAGCACTACCAGGAGATCTCCGTAGAGGTAAAGCGAATCCACATAGCTCTGTACCGGGATTGTGCTCAGGAGAGCCATCGCCTCGGCCGGGGCGGCCCTGACAATCTTGACCTCAGAGCCGTCGCCGATATAGAGGTAGGTGCCGTCGTTCTTGACCACATCCGACTCATCTACCCCCTCTTCCTGGATGTTTGTTGTTGAATAGTCTTCGCCTGCCCCGTCACCGCCCTCAGCCGTCAGGGCGAAGGTGCCGTCGCCCTCGGCAAAGGCAATCGGCACGGATGGGAGGGTACCGTCGAACTCGCCGAAGGTAATCGGCACGGATGGGAGGGTGCCGTCGAACTCGCCGAAGGTAATCGGCGCGAATGGGAAGCTGTACGGATACGGGTTGATGTACGGCTCGACGCTCGCCAGAAACTCCTCCTTGAGATAGGCCTCGAGCTCCTCATCGGAGCTGAAGTTATTGAGGTTCGAAATGGGTTCGACCGCCTTGAGGTCATCGCCAGCGGGTGGGGGCGTGTTGCCCTCTAATATAGGTGGTTCCTCAGGGAATATTGGCTTCTTGTTACAACCACCAATGAAAATTATTCCAGCAACTGCTGATGCTAAGAGGCCATAAGTTAAAAGTTTTGACTTCATCTTACTTCCTCCTTGTTTAAATGCTATATTCTTTCACCCTCTTTAACTGCCAAGGGTGTGTACATATCTTGTTAAAAAATGAAAAATCTCTTAAGAATGTTACCTTCAGCATCTTGAACTATATTTACCACCAATTTAGGGCAATGTCAAGGAAAATTTACCCTTGTTGTGGAATCCTGATTGACTATTTCTAAATCTAATATATTATAGAAAAAAAGGCCCAGGAAGGTTTTAAATGCAGGTGCTCTGTATTGATGTAGGGGCAGGGACCCAGGATATTCTTCTTTATGATAGTGAAAAAAGTATTGAGAACTGCGTCCAGCTAATCCTTCCTTCCTGGACCTCCCTGTTAGCAGAGGAGCTAAGGAGCTCCCTGAGCCAGGGAGAGGATGTCTTCCTCACCGGAACGATAATGGGAGGGTTTCATCTTCCGGGGCTCAAGCATCTTGGTGCGAACAAAGGCAGGGTCTTTGTCACCCCGGAGGCGGCAAAGACCTTTCATGATGATCTGGATAAAGTAGAGAAGATGGGGGTTGAGATAATTGGAGCCGAGGAGGGTAGATCACTGATCAGGAGAGGGGTAAAGGTAATCAGAACCAGGGATATTGATCTAAATTTGATCCTTAATAGCCTTCGCGGCTTTGGTTTAGAGATCAACCTCGACGGTATTGCGGTTGCAGTTCAGGATCACGGGGAGGCCCCTAAGGGGATGAGCAACCGGAGATTTCGCTTTGAAAATCTACGAAGACTTCTGGAGGCTGAGCCCCGGGCCTTTAGCCTTTGCTTCAAAAGGGAGGAGATCCCTGAGTATTTTACCCGGATGCTTGCCGTCAGTAGGTCTTTAAAGACTCAGGAGAAATTGCTTTTAATGGACAGTGGCTTTGCCGCAATTCTGGGCTCTCTTGAGGATCCAGAAGTGAATCAGAGGGAAAGAAAGTTAGTGGTAAATATCGGGAACGGTCATACCCTGGGGGCCTACCTTAAGGGGATCGATATTTTAGCTCTATTCGAGCATCATACCTCAAGGGTCGATGCCGGAAAGCTTGAGTCTCTCCTCAAGAGGCTTTCGGAAGGAACTCTGAGCAATGATGAGATTTACCAGGACGGCGGGCATGGGGCCTGGATTAGCATACCTGAGGGACTTTCTGGAGAGAAGGAAATTGAATTGATCTCGGTAACCGGGCCCAATCGTCGGCTGGCAGATTGGACTCGCTACCACTATGCTGCCCCCCACGGCAATATGATGCTTACCGGATGCTTCGGGCTGCTCAAGGGGTATCTTCGGAAGTTTGCGGAATAAATTTAATTAATGCCAGAGGTCCTCCTCTTCTTCCCACTCGGCCAGTTTTGCCTTTGCCCTTCTCTTTTTCCTTAAGTATCCAGCCAGAAAAATAAGGGTGATCAGAAACCAGAAGGAGAAGCCGCTGGTCAGAATGGGGAACCAGGTGTGGCGGAGCTTAAGGTGCTTGGTCCACTTTGCTTCCAGGGCCTTCAGGCTAACACCGGTTGCCTCCTTCAGGGCCCTTTCCACCTCTATCCCCTGGGCCAGGTTTTGAGTGAAATGGTGAAAGGTCTCCCGGCCATACTTATTCAGCAGGTAAGAGACGAAACTGAAGCTCTGGGCATAGGCCAGCGCCGCTTCCCTCTTTCCCCGGGGGAAAGATCTCTCCAGTTGGTTCAGGGAAAACAGAGAACGGCTCAGCACCCCCCGGGTAATAGTAGCAGTGTGGGAGAGGGTCCACTGCCGGGCATGGTAGAGGGCAAAGCCTTCCCAGAGCCAGAGAGGGATCTTCTGATTGCCTATCACCCTCCCCAGGGCAATGTGGGAGAACTCATGCTGAAAAACCTCAGGTAAATTCAGTCGGTGCCCTTTTACCATTAAGGGAGACTTAAGGATAATGAGGTTTAGTCGGGGATAGGCAACCCCCACTGACCAGGAAGGAAGCTGGCTACCTTTGGGCTGAAGATCCTGAAACTCCTGGGCGGTGGAGGCTAAGTAAATAGTTGTTTTTTCCGGGAAGTCGACCCCAAGATCCCGGATGACCGGGGAGCGAAGTTCTTCTAATCTCTGAAAAAGAATCTTTGCTACCTTCTGCTCAGTCGGATGATATCGGAGGATAAAGTGCTGGCTTTCCCGAACCTCGGCCGGGGAATAGGCTACGGCCTGAGTGAAGAAGATGAGGGAGATAAAAATGATTTTTAGTGTGCTTTTGTTCAATTCCTTCGACAGAGTTTATCCCAATCAAGGCTGAGGGACTCAAGATAAAAAATTCGGATGCTTACACATTATTTGGGATAATCTTATCACATAAAATCCACCTATGTCCATTGCGGGTCTAACATTCAAGTCACAAAAAAGGGAAGGGCTAACTACCAATAATCTGGTTTAGTGAGAAGATCAGGAAAGTATTAACAGAGGCTAAAAGGTGGTTGGAAAATATTTTGGAATAACTACTCACGTACTTGGCAGAATATTATCGAAGGAGAAGAACCGAGAACTCGTTCCATATCGATCAAGAATCTTTTCATGCTTGGATGGGATCTTAATTCTGATAAACGAGGGGATATTTATCCGGATCCACCAACGAGTCAATTTCAAGATCAACGTCCAAATTTTCCCATCTTAAATGATGATCACTAAGAAGTTTAACGTCCATTATATCTCCGATTTTGGCTTCCTTAAACCATGGGAATTTATCGAACGGCAAAAAATATTCTGTACCCTTGATGAATAACCATATTCCATGTCTGGAGATGTTTGTTACTTCAATTATTGAAATGCTTTTCCCAGCTTTTTCTAATTTCATCTGCTCTCTCCTTTGTTACTCTTAATATTTCATTTAGCTCATGCTCTTTCAAACCTTTATTCATTGCCAATTCTATTTCCGGCTCAAGCCAAATTTTTACCTCTCCGTTTGGACACCAGACATGAACATGTATACGTCTTTCCTCTCGTGAGAAGAACAAAAATCTGTATTCTTTGTACCGAAAAACCGTGGGACTCATTCAAGTTCTTTTAATCCTGCAACAGTTTAGTTTTCCCGAAATTTACTAAAATCTCCAATTATCTATCACCATTATAAACATTTCCTATGTCTTGTCAATAGACCCTTTTTCCTGAAATTCACTGGTAATTCTAAGAAAAGAAAAAGGGAAGGGCTACTTATTCCACCCTTCCCTTTAGATTTTGAAATTTATAATCTGTAATCTACAATTACATTTTGCAATTTACATTTTACATTTTGCAATTTGCACTATCTATAGAAAAAAGAGAAAAAAGGGGGACGTTATTGAAATATTGACTTGTTTAAATTTAGGGCAGTCACATATTATTTTAAATACCGGGGCTGGGCTTCGACAAGCTCAGCCGACACAAAAGCCTCGGCTATCCAGTAGGGGCAATTCATGAATTGCCCCTATTTTAAGGAAACTCCAAACAGCCTCCGGTTGAAATTTTCTTTACTTTAAACTAACTTTAGTCTATGATATTTTTATAATCTTCAAACTTAGTGACCTAACTCGCGGAGGGGAGGTACAGATGGAGTCCGGGGAAGAAAGCAAATTAGTAGTATTGACCCCCAGGCAGTATAAGATATTAAGTGCCTTCGCTGACCGGCTAAGCCCCCGGGGAGGCGCCTTTGCCCTCGGGGCCCTGGATGTGGGCGTGGCTGAGTCCGTTGACCGGATGCTGAGCAATTTTGGCCGAACAGTTCAGATGGGTTTAAAGATGCTTCTACTGCTCATTGAGTATTCAACATTCTTCTCTACCCCGTTAGAAAGCCCCGTGGCAAGCCACGGGGATAGACAGTTTTCAAATTCTTTATCCGCCTCAGGCGGACTCAGGCGGACTAAAGCCCTGGGTGAGCTTCTAACGGGGTTTACCCGGAAATTCAGGCCATTTACCCGACTGTCCCCGGAGGATCAGGATCGCTACCTTAAAGGCTGGGAGGGCAGCCGATTCTATCTTCGCCGCTCTCCCCTTCTCGTTCTGAAGATGCTGTGTCTATCAATTTTTTACTCTGACGAAAGGGTAGAAAAAGATGTTGGCTACGAGCCGGCTTGCCAAGATTTAACCACGAATCGTTGAAATCAGGAGATGGGCAGATGATAATCCAATCAAAAGAGCTGAGTTCAGATGTGAGTGAAAAAGCGGATGTATGCGTTATCGGCTCCGGAGCCGGGGGAGCAGTTATGGCCAAGGAGCTCAGCGAGGGAGGCCATTCAGTAGTGGTACTGGAGGAAGGCGGCTATTTTACCCGGGAAGACTTCAATCAGAAGGCGCTGGATATGTTTGCCCTGCTGTATCGTGACTTCGGCCTTACCGCAGCAGTGGGTATGCCCGCCATCCCCATCCCTACCGGGAAATGCGTAGGAGGAACCACCGTGATTAACTCCGGAACCTGCTTTCGGGTGCCGGATTATATTCTGAAGAGCTGGGAAGAGGATTACGATCTGGAGGGCCTTACCAGTGAGGCCCTGCGACCTTCTTTTGAGAGGGTAGAGGAGATAATCAATGTGGCTCCGGTAAGCCTTGAGGTCATAGGTAAGAATGCCCTGGTATTCAAAAGAGGAACGGAGGCCCTGGGACTGAAGGGGGCCCCTATCGCTCGTAATGCAAAAGATTGCCGTGGCTGCGGGGTCTGTGCTTTCGGCTGTCCGGCCGATGCCAAGCAGGCCATGCATTTAACCTATATTCCGCTTTCTTCCCAATTGGGAGCAAAGATCTATGCTAACTGCCGGGCCGAGAAGATATTAACCGAACAGGGGAGAGTCCGAGGGGTGGAGGGGGTCTTTTTAGACCAGAAGACAAATAAGAAGACCCATAAAATGAAGGTAGAAGCCCGGGTGGTTATCCTGGCGGCGAGTGCCCTTTATTCACCTGCCCTGCTGCTTCGCAATAAACTGGCCAACTCAAGTGGACAGGTGGGAAGAAATCTCCGGATTCACCCGGCCAGCCGGGTAGCTGCTCTATTTGATGAAGAGATCGAGGGCTGGAAGGGGGTTCCCCAGAGCTATTATGTTGATGAATATTTCGAGGAAGGGATAATGCTGGAAGGTATTTTCACCCCTCCCGGTTATGGTGCTACTAACCTGCCTTTTTTTGGAAAGCAGCTCAAAGAGCTTATGAAAGACTACCGGCACTTTGCTGCCTTTGGGGTAATGATCTCCGATACCTCGAGGGGACGAGTAAGGGTTAATCGAAAAGGGAGGCCCCTGATCACCTACCGGATGAAACGGGAGGATGCCAGGAAGATGGCCAAAGGTGTTGCCATTATTTCCGAGATCTTTTTTGCTGCCGGGGCTAAAAAGGTTTTCCCCTACCTTCCTGGTCTGCCTGAGATCAACTCAAGACAGGAAGTAGATAAGATAAGAAAAAGGAGGGCTAAGGCAACCGACTTTGGAATGATGGCCTTCCATCCTATGGGCACCTGCCGGATGGGAAGGAATCCCAGGAAATCGGTGGTCAATTCTCATTGTGAGGCCCATGATGTAGCCAATCTCTTTATCTGTGATGGCAGCATATTTCCCTCCTCCTTAGGGGTAAACCCTCAACTGTCAATTATGGGCTTTGCCACCCACACTGCCAGCTATATCAATGCCAATGCCAGTCGGTACTTTTATACATAACGACATGAATAATGCCGAATAAATTATTTAGTTTGCGGATAATGTTTCATAAATCAATACAGTGACAAATCCTAAATCCCAAATCCTAAATCCTAAATAAATTCAAAATCCCAATATCTAATGTTCAAAACCTTGTCCTGGGCCTGTCGAAGGGAATGTTTTGAGTTTTGAATTTTGATCATTTGAAATTGTTTAGAATTTAGAAATTAGTGCTTAGGATTTACCCTATTGGTGCTTAGAATTTGTTCATCCGTCTGTATTTACAAAAGTACCCTATGCACAATTATTTTTATCGTTCTATATAATAACGGATAACACAGGTACCCGCTAAACGGTCATGCCAGGTTAGCTTCTTGGGGTCAAGGGCTGCCCAGATAAATCCCAGACCTAAGGGAAGTGCGGAAAAGAGGTATCCCGAGAAGCGCAGGAAGGATTGGCCGTATCCCAGCTTTCCCTCATCGAGTTTAACCACCTTGAGCCCACAGAGAAGCTTACCCAGGGTCTGGCCGGTAGCGGCGTGGAGGATGGTGAAATAGATTAGGTTAACGAGCAACAGGAAGAGATAAGTTGGGATGAGCAGGATCAGGATCAGATCCAAAGGCGCTGATAGTAAAAGCTCTCTATTTTTCCCGAGGATAAGAATTCCCAGCGAGATCAGGAAAATAGAGGTAAGGTTCAGGCAGAGGAGGTCGATAAGCAGTGCCAGGGAGCGAATCCAGAATCCAGCTCTCGGTTTTGCCACCTCAAGCTGAGGGGTTATTGGCCTGTGGGGCCTGAGTAGATCCTTTGACTCAAAATCTATTTCCTTAGTTGGCTCTGGTCTCTTTTCCTTAATCTCAGGCTCTAAGGAAAGCTTCCATTCACCAGTATCTGACGGCTCTGGACCTGAGATTTCAGAAAATTCACTCTGGTCATGGATAGAAGGGTTCTCCTTTTCCTCCCTTGGTTTCACTTCCTTATTTACCTCTGTAATAGCAAGGCCTTCCCCGCATTTTGGGCATTTAGTAACTTGATCAAAGCTTACATAGCCGCAGCTCAGGCACCTCATTGAAAATCCTTTTTTATCTCATCAAGAGTTATCCCGCGTGCACGCGGGATAAAATCTAAATATCAATAGATAGGAATCATCCTACTTCGTAGTAGGACTACTTCGTAGGACAAGAGGGTTCCAGTCCCTGCTATTCCTTGCTATTCCCTGCTACTCCCTGCTATTCCCTTAAGTATTTGATTATCCCAGATCCCCCAGCTCAAATTGAATTATGCTGAGCAGGGTAAGGGCCACGGTTTCTGTTCGGAGAATTCTTGTTCCCAGGCTTACCGGGACAAATCCCGAGGTCTTTGCCTGGGAGATCTCTTCCACAGTAAAACCCCCTTCCGGGCCAATCACCATAAAGATATTTTTCTCCTGATGTTTTCTTTTAATTAAGGCTTTCAGCCTCCTCCTTCTCTCTTCCTCCCAGGGGATAAACTTTAGGCCAAAATCCGGGTATAGCCCGATTAATTTCCGGAAGGAGATAATATTTTTTATCTCCGGGACTGTTGTTCTTCCACACTGCTTAGCTGCCTCCCGGGCGATCTTCTGCCAGCGCTTTACTCG
>JAUWWP010000567.1 GCA_030616835.1 Deltaproteobacteria bacterium
ATGCCTTACATATACTATACCCCTGATGGCGTCCCCAAACTCCCGGATCCGGAAATGTGGATAGATTTAATCACAAAATACAATATGGTTTCAGGCGAGGCCCCATCCCAACCGGAAGAGACACTGGAGGAGATAAGGCCCGGCACTGAGGTTGACTGGACGCAATATTAATAATTGCAAAATGCAAATTGCAAATTGCAAAGTGTAAAAAGCAAAAGGTAAATCCTAAGCACTAAATTCTAAATAATTCCAAATGATTAAAATCCAAAACTTAAAACATTTACTTCGACAGGCTCAGGACATGGCTTCGAGACACCCCGATGGGCATCGGGGCTCCTCAGGACGTCGGTCCCTACATTCACGTATTATTTGGGATAAATTAATGGGCTAAAAATATGGGAAAGGAGTTTTGAAATGCATGTTAAGGAATTCAGAGTTGCTTTATTTTTCCTGATATCTCTCTCCTTCCTGCTGGAATCTCAAAATTCTTTTGCCGGGGCAACCGAGGTGAGCGGCACTATTTATGGGGATACGGTATGGACTGAGGATAAGAGCCCCTATATTATCACCGGGGATCTCGTTGTCTCTGAAGAGATAACCCTGACGATAAGACCCGGGGTTACCATTGAGATTGTGCCGGAGAGAGGTATTCTGATTGACGGGGCCCTGATTGCCATCGGGAAGAAGAAGAAACCGATTAGATTTACCCGGAGAGGAAAAGAGAACTGGGGCTCTCTTGATTTCACGCAGTTAAGTAAACCGGCAAGCTTTGATAAAAAAGGGAATTATCGGGATGGTTCTACCCTGCAGTATTGCACGATTGAATACGGAAGGGGAGTAAGGATAAAAGGCTCTTCCTCCTTTATTGAGCATTGTTTCATAAGCAATAATGAGGAGAGTGGGATCAGGGTGGAATACGGGGGAGGTCAGATAAGATTTAATAAAATCATCAATAATCGAATCCGGGGTAATGGCGGGGGAATTATTGTTTACACGGACAAGACTTTTATGATTAGCGGCAATTTGGTAAATCATAATACCTCCCGGGGGGGTGACGAGGGTGGTGGTGGAATTTATGCCTATTCCTACGCCGGGGGGTCAATTACCGTTGAGGATAATACTGTTTCTAAAAATTATACTGATTCCAAGGGCGGCGGAATTTATGCCTACAGTTCGATAGTGAAAGGGAATCTGGTAATTGATAATGAAGCCGCTGATGCAGGGGGAGGAATATGGGCTTATCGAGGCGAAGTGATAGGGAATAAAGTAATTTCAAATACCGGAAGCCGGGGAGGGGGAATCTACGGCGAGAAGGCTAAGCTCACCCATAATGCGGTTACCAGGAATAAATCCACCGGCCCGGAGGGAGGGGGGATATATTATTGGGGTTCAGATGATTTCAGCTACAACACCATTACCCAAAATTCTGCCCTTGAAGGGGGTAACGGAGGAGTTTATGTAGCGGGGAATCCCGTATTTAATTATAACCACCTCTACGGTAACACCGGCAATGATTTTTATTGTGGGAACCCGCAGGATTTCTCTCCAATTGATGCACGACATTGCTACTGGGGAAGTGTAAATGAAGGGGATATTATAGGAA
>JAUWWP010000215.1 GCA_030616835.1 Deltaproteobacteria bacterium
ATCCTTATAATTTTAGGCAAAACAGGAAGGGCCGATTATCCAATGTGTGGTATCTGGGGGGTAACTAATTCAAAAGCATCCTCAAAACCAGATGAAGCTCTGGTGCTCACGATGAATGAAGCTTTACATCATCGGGGGCCAGATGACCGGGGACACTATCAGGACGAAGATATAACCCTGGGAGTAACCCGCTTGGCAGTCATTGATTTAAAAACCGGCCATCAGCCGATCCATAATGAGGATCAGACAATCTGGCTCGTCCTTAACGGTGAAATTTATAATTTTAAACAGTTGCGAAAGGAACTAATGGAGAAAGGCCATAGGTTCTATACCCGGACCGATACCGAAGTTGTTATTCATCTCTATGAGGATGAAGGAGAGGGTTTCGTCAAGAGATTAAATGGGATGTTTGCTTTCGCCCTCTGGGATAACCGGAGGAAAAAGCTACTCATAGCTCGAGATCCTTTAGGGATAAAGCCATTGCTATATACCATTAAAAATAATGAGCTGTGCTTTGCCTCTGAAATAAAGGCCCTATTTACCTTGACTAATATTAGTAAGGAAATAGATTGGAACACCCTTGATGACTATTTTTCCTTTTACTATACCTGTTCGCCTGCGACTATATTCAAAGAAATAAAGAGGTTGCCTCCTGCCTGCTTAATGATTTATGAGAATGGAAAGGTAAGAAAAGAGCGGTATTGGCAATTGAATTATACTGCTCAAACCGCTTATGATGAAAGATATTATTGTGAAATGATAATAGATTTGCTCCGAGAGGCAGTGAAACGACAGTTAGTAAGTGATGTTCCTCTGGGGCTTTTTTTATCAGGTGGACTTGACTCACCCAGTATCCTGGCAATTATGCAGGAGATGACCGATACTCCGGTAAGAACTTTCTCCATTGTCTTTGAGGAAAGCTCTTTTAGTGAGGCCCGGGAGATCCAGCAAATTGTTAATCTTTTCCAAACCGAACATCATGAATTATTGGCTAAAGCTAAGGTTATCCCTGAGTTTCTCCCCCAGATCTTAGATTACCTGGGTGAGCCAACCGGTGATTGGACCGCTGCTCTTGAATTTTACCTGGCAAAATTTGCTAAAAAAGCAGTTACCGTGGTAATTTCAGGAGTAGGAGGAGATGAGATATTCGCCGGTTATCCTACTATAACTGCAAATAAACTGGCGGCATTATATCAAAAAGCTCCACTCTGGTTAAGAGAAAAGATAATAAGAAGATTGGTCGAAAGACTCCCAGTTTCTATGAGTTACTTGAGCCTGGATTACAAACTGAAACGTTTTGTGCGGGGAGCAAATCTTCCCCCGGAAAGAAGTTACTTTTCTTGGAAGGAAACCTTTTCTGAGCAGGAGAAGAAGACCTTATATTGTCCAGACTTACAGGAGAAGCTGAGAGAGCATGAATCCTTTTCGGTCTTTGAATATTACCTCAAGGATCTGGATGATGACACTGAGCTCATTAACCGCTTACTATATCTTGATCTCCGGGTATTTTTAGGAGGATGCGTTCTGCCCCATGTTGATGGGGCAACCATGGCTAATTCAATAGAGGCAAGGGTACCACTTTTAGACCGTTATTTAGTGGAGTTTGCCGCAACTATTCCTCCCGAGCTAAAACACCGCCGATTTACCACCAAATATATTCTAAGAAAGGCTCTCCGCAGTTTGCTGCCCAGAGAGATTAGGGGGAAAAAGAAGATGGGGTTTGTCTGTCCGATTTCCCTCTGGATACGAAACGAACTAAAAGGGTGGGTAGAGGAAGTGCTTTTCCAGCAAAAGATTAGAGAAGCTGGTCTTTTTTCGGAAGAATATTTAAAGAGTCTTCTCCATGAGCATTTTACTAATAGGGCTGACAATGGTCGAAAAATAGGCGCTCTGGTATCCTTTGCCCTCTGGTATGAGCACTATTTTTAATATTCTTCAGGGAATAGCAGGGAACAGCAGGGAATAGCAGGGAGTTGAACCATTGAATCCTATTTATTTACATTTCGTGAAGAGCTATTTTTAGAGAAGCGCCCCAATGAATACTGGATTAATGAAATATTTAGTCTGCCCCCAGTGCCAGGGAGCCTTAGAACTCCAAATCTTCAAGAAGGCAGGAGATGTTATTGAAGAAGGAATTATCATTTGTAACAATTGCCAGCTCTGGTTTCCCATTATCCAATCTGTTCCCCGAATTCTTCATCCACAAATACTGGTCAGGATGGTAAAAAAATATGATGATTTTTTCCATAAATACAGACAAGAAATTCCTTTCGCTCACAGAAACTATAGGCAAACACATCTGCCAGATAACTCACCAGTTGCTCTGACTTACGATTATGGTTGGACAACTTACCCGGAGTTATTACCAGAATATAAAAGGGAATTCGTACATGTGCTTGATGATTTGCTTGATACTGATGATTTTCGAGGAAAGGTTATCCTCGATGCCGGGTGTGGTATGGGAAGATTCACTCTTTTTGCCTGGGAGCGGGGGGCCAGGGAAATAGTCGGCTTCGATTTAGGTGAATCGGTCTTAACCGCTCAAAATAGAACCCTGAAAAATTTTCCCAATGCCCACCTTTTGCAGGCAGATATTTATTATCTGCCTTTTAAAGCCGATTTTGATTTGATTTATAGCATTGGAGTAATTCATCACCTGATTGAACCTGAGCAGGGGGTAAAGAACCTGGTGGGACTGGTTAAGTCCGGAGGGAAGATATTTCTCTGGGTTTATGGATACAGTGGTATTAAACATTTCTTAGATCTTCTCCGTTTTTTTACCTTACGGTTGCCTCTCCCCTGGGTAAGGGCCTTGAGCATCTTCCCTGCCCTTGTTCTTTACAGTATTAACGCCCTGTACCGAACTGTCTCCCGAATACCTCTATTTAAGCATTTTGTAAAGTATATTCCCTTTCAACAGTATGCCGATCGCAGCTTTCGGGGAATACGCTGGATTGCCCTGGATCACCTTACTGTCCCCATAATCCATTATTTCCGGGAGAAAGAGTTAAGGCAGTGGCTAAATCACTTTCCCCTGAAAGATACCAAGATTTCCTGCCGCTATCCGGGAAGGCTCGGTCGGAGTTGGCGGGTATATGGAAGAGTGACCAATCCGCCTAAGGCGGACCTAAGTTCAAATGAAAAAAATATGATTTAGAAGAGAGAACTGCTGAATAAATCCTAAGCACTAAGCACCAAATCCTAAATAATATTAAATGACCAAAATTCAAAATACAAAACATTATGGTCTTGAAGAGACAAAATAGTTTTGAATTTGGCTAATTTGAATTTAGAATTTGTTTAGAGTTTAGGATTTTGGATTTAGAATTTGTCAGTTGACATTTATCATTAATTTACTTTCGGATTTTTTACCCACAATACTATGGAATAAGCCTAAACAAATTTAAATGGGGGGTAATTTCTATGGAAGAGATTATCAGTATCGTTATTCCTGTCTACAATGAAGAAAGGACTATTGGGGAGGATATTCAGGTGATCAAAGGCGCAATGGAAAAGACCAGCCATAATTACGAGATAATTATGGTTGACGATGCCTCAACCGACAGCAGTGGGGAAATCGCCCGGAGGCAGGGGGCTAAAGTAATCCGACATCCTATTAACCGAGGGGTAGGAGCTGCTCGCAAGACCGGAATCCTGGAGGCCCGGGGAAATATTGTGGTAACCACCGACGGTGATGGCACTTATCCCAACCAGGATATCCCTAAGCTTTTAGAATTTATTGGTGATTTTGATATGGTTGTGGGAGCCAGAACTGGCAAGAATGTGGCCTTCTCACCTCTCCGGGCCCTGCCCAAGTATTTTATTCGGCAATTAGGATCTTACCTGAGCGGGAGAAAAATTCCGGACCTGAATTCAGGCCTCCGGGTCTTTAAGAGAGATATTGCCCTTAAATATTTTCATCTTCTCCCGAATTCACATTCCTTTGTAGGTACTATTACCCTGGCCTTCTTATGTAATGACCATTTAGTAAAATTTATTCCCATCGATTATTATAAAAGAAAAGGCAAATCCAGTTTTCGCCCATTATCTGATACTTTTAATTATATTTCTCTGGTAGTCAGAACAATAATGTATTTCAGGCCCCTGCGAGTTTTTCTCCCGATCAGCTTTCTTGCCTTCATTATTGGTGCAGTTAAAGTTGTATATGATTTTTTTGTTTTTCATAATATTGGTGGATTCGATGTGGTCCTGATGCTTTTTTCTTTCCTTATCGCCACGCTGGGACTCCTGGCTGATCTAATCTTAACCCTCCATAAAAAATAGATGAGATATCCACCAATACTGAAAAAAGTAATAAGAGTCAACCAAAGGCCAAATTTGAATGAGAGCGGATCGAAGATAAACTTTACTTTATGGAAACCAGGAGAGAGAGAGATTGCCCGGAGGAGATAATCAGCCCGATAAATCCTCTCCTCCCTTCCATCCACATAGGCCTTCCAGCCCGGATAATAGGTATCACTTAAGACTAAAAACCCCTCCGCATCGATCCGGGTCTCAATCTCAACCTTATTTGCCTGATAATCAACAATCTCTATTTCTGACTTATCAGTCGGTACACGGTTAACGAACGCTAATTTTGGCACCTCTTCCTCCAAGATAACCACCTTCCTCAGATCGAAGTTTTCGGAACCCATTTTCTTTAAAATCACCTCGTGTCTTTCAACTATCTCCGCCTCCGGCACGATAAAAGCTCGAGGAAAGGCATTCTTATTTTTATAGATCTTCACCCCATAATCCCCTTGATCTGATGAGATCAATTCATATTTCTGATTCTTTTTGAGCTCATCTATCCGCAGGTCACCCCACCCGGCCCAATCGTTGCTGTTTTCTCCTTTTGGTCCGGGCTCGGTAATCAAGCTCAAAAGGATCTGTTTGCCACGATAAGAATCCAGGTCAATTACTACTGGATGCCATTTCCTATCCTGCTGGTTTCGTTTAGGGTCAATATAACTAAAAAATATCCTCTCCCTTTTCCCTTCAGCAGTTAGGTCAATTGCAAAGCCCACCCCATCTCCTCTTTCTGGCAGCCAGCAGGATGGATTCAATGCCAGAGCAAAGCGTAGGGATGCTCCTTCGGAAGCAACAGTTAAAGGAATCTCGATCTTAGCTGGTGGATGCTCAAAAAGAATCTCTTTATTATTCAATCCAATAGTAAATCTCTCCCGATGCACATATCTTCTATCACTGATGATGATTTCCCCTTTTTTCAGCACTTCTTCAACGATCTGGCGGCTGGAGAGGCCGGAGGAGCTGATAATGTATTTTAAATTCAAAAGGTCAAAGAATCGGGACCGGATCACTCCTGGCCGAAACTGTGAGCCGGTTTTAGCACAATACTCCTCAAGCTCCCCCC
>JAUWWP010000552.1 GCA_030616835.1 Deltaproteobacteria bacterium
ATGGAACTTATCTGATTGAGATAACCTTAGAGGAGGGGCCTCGGACTTTATATGTTACGGCTACTGATCCTGCCGGCAATGATAGTTTTTCATCAACTGTGGTGGGTGGTCTTATAGTGGATCTAACTGCTCCTGGCGAACCGACAATTACATCTCCGACAGCCGGTGCCACCAATGTCAATTCCTTTGCGGTAGTTGGAAGTGCTGAGGCTGGTTCAACGGTGGAGGTCTTTGATGATGCAGTTTCCCTGGGGACGGTGGTGGCAAACGGCGGGAGTAGTTTCAGCCTGATAAGCCCGCCTCTGGCTGATGGCCCGCATACCTTCTGGGCTACGGCTACCGATGGGGTAGGCACTCCCTCCGGGGCTTCGAGTAGAATATTGGTATTTGTGGATACAAGGAAGACGGAGGTGGTGATAAGCTCACCTACTTCAGGGAGGATATATGGGACTAATCAGGTAGTGGTATCCGGCAGAGTAACTGATAATGATCCCTCTTCCGGGCTGGATGTGGGGGTGGTGGTGGCTGGTGCGGTAAGTGGGACAATCTCCGGGACGAGTTGGGCAGTAACCCTGACAGGATTATCCAAGGGCAGTGTGACTATTGATGCTACCGCCCGGGATGTGGCGGGTAATGAGGGGGTATCAGCGCCGGTGAATATCTGCATTGATACCCAAGCTCCCCAGATAGCTATAACTTCGCCTGTTGATGGTTCTACCCTTAATGAAACCGAGCTAAATGTAACCGGGACGGTAACTGATCCTGCTGAATCATGCGGAGTTGATTATGTATTGGTCAATGGCTTAACTGCGTTGGGGACTGACGAGTGGATCATTGTTCTAAGTGGATTGACTGAGGGACCGTATACGATAACCGCCGCTGTCCGGGACAATGCCGGTAACTGGAGTTCCACTTCGGTGAGT
The DNA here is from genome assembly GCA_030616835.1 of Deltaproteobacteria bacterium. GTDB lineage: Bacteria > Desulfobacterota. Next base: position 924 of record JAUWWP010000552.1, read on the forward strand.
GTATTTCTGGATCGGGTTGTTCCGGTGGTTACCATCACCAGTCCTACTGATGGATCGATCTGGGGGAGCAGCACTATGCCGGTAAGAGTCACAGTTAACGATTCTCCTTCTTCTTCAGGGATTGAAAGTGTAGAGGTTAATGGTGTAACTGCCATTCTTGTGCTCGGAGAGTGGACGGCGGTCTTAGCTGGTTTAGGTCCCTGTGATGCTTCATTTTTGATTGAGGCCAGGGCCTATGATTTTGCCGGGAACGAGGGTGTTTCCACTCAGGTCAGTGTGATGGTAGATACTAAAAAGCCGGAGGAGCTGAGCATAAGCTCACCCCTCGCAGGTTCCTGGGTAACCAGCTCGTCTTTAGTAGTAACCGGCAGTGTTTCCGACTACTGCAGTGGGATAGAAGGTGTGGAAGTGAATGGGACAACTGCCTCCATAGACCTGGGTAGTTGGACCTGGACGGTGAGCTTATCTGGTTTACCTCCGTGCAGTAATGTGTATTCGATCACGGCTGAGGCCCGTGACAATGCCGGGAATTCCTCTTCTGTCTCAGAGAGTGTAGAGGTGGATACGGTGGTGCCTACTATAACCATCACCTCCCCGACACCATCTTCTACGGTTAAGACTGCTATGCTAATAGTTCGAGGAGATGTTAGTGATAGTTGTTCAGGAATAGATAGGGTTGAGGTTACCCTTAGTGGGCCGAGCACGGGGGTAGTGTGGGCAAACTTGGGGGCGGGGACATTCACTGCGAGCTTCACCAATATA
>JAUWWP010000279.1 GCA_030616835.1 Deltaproteobacteria bacterium
CTAAACCTTCACCGAATGTCTGGTCATCGAATGTGAAGTGGATGAAGTTCGCATACCAGGCATGGAATATACTGCTGGCAATGGAATCGGTTGGGGTTGAGCAATCCCAGTCCTTGAGGTAGTTGTATGCATTCTGCTTGACAGCTGGATCTGTGAGTTCAGTTAGTCTCCCTTCAATCGTTGGTGAAATAAGCACAGTTGCGAGGAAATCAGTGCATGGACCGAGGTATGTATCAGCCTGGATTGACATCATATCATCAATAGTTATCTTCTCTGCTTTGCCTACCTTTTCCGTAATCCTCTCCCCTATTCTCGAGGCACGATAGCCCAGGTCATAGAATGTCCCGTGGTAATAGCTTGTGGGTGGGATGGTGGGGTTGGTTATGGTTATGACCGGGATGTTATTCGCGGTAACGATATACCCCTCTCCCGGATTCTCCAACCGGGGAAGCAGACCTAATGGTAAATATCCCTCCCATTCGCAGAACGGATTGAAGCCATACTGGGGAACATAATGGGGGATAGTATATGGAGGAATTGGATTGATCGCTGGGTCAATGCATTGATTGATATATTGTTCTCCCTTCAAGGGAACCCAGGCATAGGGGAACCAGCCGATGTTTCCCCGGGTATCAGCCATAAGGTGGTTCTGTGCCCCGACTTTGAAATCCATCGCAGAAATTTTGAAATCATCCATGTTCTTTGACTTCATGAATCCGAAGAAAGCCTTCACCTCGGTTGATGGCTCAAGCCCGGTCCAGCACGCAGATACCAGTGTTACTGTTGGTATTGGTGTAAGCGCACCAGCAGGCAGGATCTTTACCACCGGACACCTTATCGAACCATGGGTAACCTCATATATTGTCACGGGAAGGAGGCAGACCTCGGGAAGATCTAAATAAAATGGCTCCCCAACATCAACAGGATATTCCTTTATCTTCTGGATAATAGCTGGATCGAGGGCGCATAGGTTAATAGGGTCATCTGATGGCAGATATATCAGGAACTCCGGCCTCTCAATTACATCAACAGTGGTAGCGCACCCCGGGTCTTTGCATATCTCTTCAGGAAAGGGATCGGTAGTAGTGGTTGTTGTTAACTCAATATAGAAGTCCGTTACATCATAGCCAACCGTTGTCTCACCCCAGGCAAGATCTTCATTAAAGCCGATGGTGATCCCGGGATCAAGGGGGAACATTACCCCGGCAACATTCAGCTCCCCACCTTGATCCTTTGTATTGAGATGGGCTTCGTGGAATATAGAGGGCTGGGTAAGATCAAGGTGGGGATCGTTTGCTAACATCGGATATCCTGTTGATGTATGATCCCCGGAGATAGCCCATGAGTTGCTCTGCCCCTTCTCGCCTATGAGTGAAGAAAGGAGCGACCTTAAGTTCATTATTGCCGGGATTTCACCAACGGATAGAGCTCCGATCCCGGACAGCGCCAGGAGAGCAGCAGATTCGTAGCTTGCCGGATCTGAGATAACTGCCTCCCTTACCGGGTTAGGTGTGAATAGATCCATTACCATTCCTCCTGCAAGTACTGGCGCATTGGTGGGGCCGATTATTGGTGCGAGATAATCCTCAAGGTCATCTTTTATTGTCAGGATCTTCTCTCCGAGATCCCCTTCATTATCAAAGCTCAACTGGAAGGTCATGAGCCTGGCAAATGCAAGCGAGTGCTTAGGTTCCCAGCGCGGTATCATCTCAAGGCTATCGTAGCCCTGGGCGAGCAATTCAAAAGGGAATTCCTCCGGCCTTGCCGTATCAAGGTATGCATTCACCCCATCAGCATAAGCCTGGAAAAGCTCCCTTTCATCAGGGGCTGCCTGGTCAAAGATCTCCTGGGCTACCTTATGGAACTTAAATAGCCGAACGCTAACATCATCGGGAAGCATCTCAACCCCTGCTATTAGGGCAAGCTCGCCCATTGCCGCACCCCTCAAGAGGATCATTTGAAATAACCTGTCTGACGCATGGAGATACCCCTGGACAAAGAATAGATCGTGCTCATTCTTTGCATAGATATGGGGAACCCCCCATTCATCCCTCGCAACCTCAACCCTTTCCCTTAACCCCTTTAACTCCTTTATCTCTGCCACATCCAGGTTGAGAAACTCGCCCTTTGATACCTCCTCCCTCGCACATGAGGCGCCCAATAAAAGGGCAATGCCTAAAAATGTAAATGTCCTGATGATCTTCATGATTCCTCCTTTCTATATCATGTAGTCAAGCTTAAACATAAGGTTGTCTCTATCCTTGTAAAACCCCAGGCCAGAGTATTCCCCTTCAATGTGGTTATACTCTATCCTGAATCTAAATGGATCACGGTAATAATTTAGTGAAGGCTGGAGAAGGTATGTGAATGCATCGAAATCCCCGAAATCGAACATTGTTGTAAGTTCAGGGGTAAGGTAGCCCCTCCATAATGGATAGCCGGTCCTGATAAGGGAAGTTGCCTTGTAGGAATTTATTGGCAACGGGACAAAGAATGGCTTTGAGAGCGTGGTCTTACTCCCGCCAGGAAGGGGGACATCCCTTACCAGAGCCCTCTCCTGAAGGGTATAAGCTGCTCCCGCCGGAAGCTCCCGGTAGTGTTCGCCGAAGAACTGGAGACTTATGAAGAATGTCTGCCTCGGGTTTAGCAACCTTATCCAGCGGTTATCATCGATCCCAACGTTCCATCGGATTAGATCTCTTTTCTCGATCACCCCGGCGAGCCCCTGGGTCAAGATGGACTGCTGCCTCTGAAGGGCATCGAGCTGGGCGATGTAGTCATCTATCTTTTCCTCATCAAGCTTAAGAAGGGGGAGCAGCAGTGGTATATTTTCCCCGGGGATGAATATGGGGTGATCCCATATATATGCAAATTCAGTCCGGAGGATTGTGTATGGGGATAAGGGGAGTGGACCAGATAAGGAGGCCCCGCTGACCATTATCTTCGGGTAATTTAGCTCAAGATATGGAACGCCTGCTGGATAGGCTGCCTCTATCTCAGGAATATCTTCTACTAACGAAGCCAATTTTTCTGGATCGAATTTTAATACCGGGGTTGGATTCTCAGGGTATGTCCAGTAGTTTGCCAATGAGAGGCTATAGTCTCCTATTGTTGTCAGGAGCCTTGCACCACTACGGGAATCCTTCCACTGATCCTTATCCTCAAGGCGATACTCAAGTGCTGACGGGGGTCCGGTTATGAGAGCCCAGGGAGAGCCGATCGGGAATGTTGGTCCCCACAGGATTTCAGGATCGGGCTCGACAAACCCCTCGAGGGCAATGTTGTAAACCGGCCCCAATGATCCAGCATCGAGGATGCCCTTTATCATGAACGAAGGAACCCTCCTCTCGTCGAGTGGGATGAGGAACCCACCGAAGCTCTGGTCAAGCGGATTGATGAGGTCGAGGAGCCTGAAGACATCCGTCTCACCCCACGAGAGGTTCTGCTTTCCTATCCTCATGCTGAGGCGCCTTAGAAAGCGAAGGTCAGCATAGGCCTCGAATACCTCTGCTTTCCATTCAAGCTCCTCCCTGGTTGCGGAAGGAACCTTCTCCCGGTAGACCTCCGGTCCATAATCGTATATCCCATCGTATTCCATCCTTGCCCCAATGAAGTAGCGAATGTTATCTATCCTGAGGGAATCTCTAAGGAACCTGAGCGCAGGTGTGATATTCGTCCTCGGTGACAGGTCATGACGTAGCTGGGGCTCGAAGTATGTCCTCTGCTGTAATAGGCTCCATGAACCAACAGGGTATTGCTCTGCCCTGAACCTCTCTGGCTCCTGAGAAAGGAGCCTTGTAAGGGTATATACCCGGGCGGTAACAATGATAGCCCTATCCTCATCGAGGAAGATACCTGCGATAGATTGAGAGGATATGGCCATTAAACCAATGACCAGGAGAGATAACCATGTTCCCTTCAAAACTGACTTCATCCTTACCTCCTTTTCTATTGCCTTTTTAATCCTTCAATAACTTAATTTTTTATCACATGGTCTAAAGGATGTCAAGGATTTTCTTCCCAGGACTTTCCCCGAAAATCCCCCAATCCACTACTCCTTCGACAGGCTCAGGACAGGCGTTATATGGCTGCGTTTTCCCTTAAAAACTATACGATTACCGATACTATCTGCGAAACCGCAACCGATTCACACACCCAACCATCCTACAGTCTCAGGATAGGTAATTCGGATGTTCACGCATTATTTAGGTTTAATTATCATAATAAGGCAAAGAGTGTGCCAAACCTGTCTTAA
>JAUWWP010000543.1 GCA_030616835.1 Deltaproteobacteria bacterium
AGGTTCGGGACAAGCATTTAGGAAAGCCCCGCCTATCCACTTATCTTCCATTATCTGCTATTTCCGGTAAAAGGAGTCGATGACATATCCGCTTTCAAAGACGACCACCTGATCCGGATATCCCCATCTTTCAATAGGGGGATTGCCTATCGGGTCCTTTTGGTATTCTGGTTTTCCCAGAAGAGATCTCACCTCATTTTTGGTCATCCCCCGGGACAGTCTTCCTGATTCGAATAGCTTTATCTCAACCTCACCCTTACCCTCACCCCTAAATTGACGCTCAACCTTATTCTCACTCTTACTCTCAAACTTCTTCTTGGCCCGGGTGATCCATTTTTTAGGCTGTAATGCCTTAAACTTTCCCTCCACAAGTTCCATGCGCTGATGGGATCTGCGGAGAAGCTTTGCCCTCCCGTCTTCTCCCAGGAGATATAGGTAAGCTCCGAAGGCGACAATAATCACTAAAATAATTGTCACTATAATTCCCTTACTACCCTCCCGAAGTTCACTACCGCATTGAGGACACACGCGGAATTTTCCCCGGATCGCTCCGGAACAATAAGGACATCTTTTCATAGTGCTTTAACCCGTTTAATCATGGAATAGCATCCTACTTCGCCAAGGCTTTGTAGGACAGGGGGGAATAGCCCTGTCCGCCATAGTCCCGATGTCCATCGGGACGACGGCGGAAGGGAATAGCAGGGACTGTAATTCTAATAAGATTGATAAGCATTGAACAAATCTGTTAGTGTTTTGAATTGGGCCAGGCTCTTAAGGGTAGCGAGCGTTGGCATGATCATATTCATTTCCCCCTTTTCCCACCTTAAAAGTGCCTGGGCAGGCTCTTCCCAGCCACTCTCGGTTACCTCATCTTCATAGTGCTGGGGGCTCTGTTCCTCAGGGAGCCGGGCAATGAAGAATCGAGTGTCAAACCTTCGAGGAGAAAACTCGGGAGTAATCCAGTGGGAGAAATACAGTAAGCTATCAACCGCATAGAATAGATCCTCCCTCACTATCATCTCCCCCAGGGTAAATTTTCCATCGTGGATAAGTCTGCGGAAAGAAGAAAACTTGTCCCTGAGTTCTTTGTCCTTAAAATCAATGAGTTCTCCTTCTTTATTATATGCCAGGAGAATTCCAGCCTCCTCAAAAAGCTCTCTGATTGCAGTAACCCAGTAAGCTAAGCTCTTTGAGGGATCAGGGGAATCAACCAGGATCCTCTGGGCATCTTCCGGGCTTAGGCCCTTACATCTTTTCAAATTTCCGGGTTCCAGATCCTGGCGATCCATCTTCCCTCCGGGAAAAACATGAAAACCTCCGACAAACTCCAGGCGTTGATGCCTTTTAGTTATATATACCTCTATTTCTCCATCACCCTCTGGCTTTTCTGTCTCGCGCAGCAGGGCAACCGTAGCGGCATCTTCCAGTTCAACGGCCATAGCTCATCCACTAACTTTTTTATGGAAAAGGGGTGATAGATTATCCATAAAGGAATCACCATCATCTACCGAGAGTTTGATCAGGAGCATCAGCCAGGGAGGGGCTTCCTCCCTTATTCTACCTTCTAATTTTACCCCATCCTTCTCAGTAGTTACAATATAATCAACTCTTAGGCTCTGAGCTACTTTTCTTGTCCTTTTTAGGTCTGCGTGCCGGTAGCGGTAGTGATCAGGAAACTCGATAAATTCAGCGATGGTAAGATCCAGGCCCTGAAGAAAGTGCCGGAAAGAGCTGGGATTGGCAATTCCGCAGAATGCAAGGAGCCTGCCCTCCTTCACCTTTTCCCGCCC
>JAUWWP010000203.1 GCA_030616835.1 Deltaproteobacteria bacterium
CTTTCGGAATGGAACTCAAGAATGTCGGCCTGCTGCGATGGAGCCCCTACCAAAGTCGGTTCATGGAGCGCTATGAATGTCAGGTATTAGAATGGGACCAATTTGATAACTACGCGGGACAGCCCTGCCGGGTGCCGCGGCGGTGGCTGGGCAGACTGCGAAGCAACGGGGATGAGTTCAGCTACGAAGCCCGGCGCAAAACCGAACCCAGGCCAGTTTTGGGTGAGGGATTTCTGTATGGATTCGACTATCAGGGTCAATGGAGCGGTTCCCCAAATGAAAAAATCGAGGGGGAAGGTTATGTGGAGCAACTGGGCCGATTCCTTCGCTAACCTGACCAAAAGGTATTCTGATATGTCTGGCTAAGAAAGGAGATACCAGAGAAATGAGCATATTTGAGGATAACAAGCAGTTCGAACGGGTAATGGGCGCCCTGTTTGACCGCGTCCTGGAGGAAGAGTCGATTTCAAGAGAGCTGGCATCGGCCAACCTAATAGTCCGGTTCCACTACACCGACCCCGAAGCCGTTCTGACCGTGGACCTGACTGCCCGGCCTCCTTCATATCGCTTTGACGATGAGGGTGAGGCAGATGTAGAGATGACCCAGTCAGGAGATGTCGCCCACGAGTTTTGGCTGGGTCGTCTCAGCGCGGTGCGGGGCCTGGCAACCGGCAAGATCAGCACGCGGGGCAATGTTCCCAAGGCCCTGAAGTTGCTGCCCGCAATCAAACCTGTCTTTGCCCTCTACCCTGAGGTTCTTCGCGAACTCGGCCTTAATCATCTGATACCACACGACCCTGGAATTGCCTCCCGACGGCGAAAGTCTTCCTGGTGGGAGCGGTTCTTTCGATCCAGGGCTTCCGTAGAGCTTTCACGGCTACCACAGGACACGCTTCCGGGACAGGCACAGAAGCCGATAGAGGCACTCCCGCTTGGGCATAGCCCGGTCCTCCCGGAAGACGAAGCCGAACTCCGCAAAGAGATGCTCAGGAGGATGATTTGATCCGGGAGTTCGAGCAATCCCTGGCGGAGAACTGGCACGCAGGCAAGATACCGACCACGGCCATACACCTGAGCATCGGGCAGGAGGCCACGGCGGTGGGGAGCTGCTTCGCACTCCATCCCTCTGACTGCATCGCTACCACGCACCGGGGGCATGGGCACATGCTGGCTAAAGGGGCGCCGGTGGACCTGATGATGGCTGAGATCTATGGCAGAGCCGAAGGGTTGTGCGGCGGCAAGGGCGGAAGTATGCATGTTACCGATATGTCAGTGGGAGCTATTGGTGCTAATGGGATTGTGGGGGCCTCTTCCCTGATCGCCACCGGTGCAGCCCTGGCCTTTGCTCAGCGCCAGGAGGACCGCTTGGCCGTGGCCTTCCTGGGGGACGGTGCAACTAACCAGGGCATGTTCCATGAGGCCATAAACCTGGCCGCGGTCTGGAACTTGCCGGTTTTGTTCGTGGTGGAGAACAACGGCTATGGCGAGTTTACCCCTCAGGAGCAGCACATGCGGATCGAGCGGATCGCCGACCGGGCAGCGGCTTATGGAATCCCAGGGGTGACGGTGGATGGGAATGATGTCGATCAGGTATATCAAGCGGTGAAAAGGGCAGTTACTGATATCCGAGAAGGCAAGGGCCCGATCCTTCTGGAGTGTCGGACCTACCGCTGGCGCGGCCACATGGAGGGCGACGCTGGGGCCTATCGAGCTCGGGAGGAGGTGGAATCCTGGAAGGCAAGGTGTCCTATTCGCAAGATGAGCGAGCGATTGATCGCGGAGGGTCTGATTACGGAGAAAGATCGCGAGCAGATGCAGATGAAGGCCCTGGATACGGTGGAGCAAGCATTGCATTTCGCGTTAAAGTCACCGGAGCCGGAGCCGCTCACAATTCGCACCGATGTGTTCGCGGATGATGCCCCGCTGCCGCCGAACCCTTCGCCCGGAGCAAGTCAGTCAATCACTGGTTCCACGGCCATCAACCGGGCGTTGGCCGAGGAGATGCGGCGAGATGATTCTGTGATGCTGCTTGGCGAAGATGTGAGTCTGGGCGGGTATATGGCGGTAACCACCGGGCTTGCCGAAGAGTTCGGCCTGGACCGGGTGCGTGATACCCCCATCAGCGAGTATGCTATTGTTGGGTCAGCAGTGGGCGCAGCTATTAGCGGACTTAGACCGGTGGCGGAGATATTGTTCAGCGATTTCATCACCTGCTGTATGGACCCACTGGTGAATCAAGCTGCTAAGCTCCGTTATATGTCCGGCGGGCAGTATCGGCTGCCTCTGGTGGTGCGATTGCCCGGCGGCGCCGGCCTGGGAATGGCGGCTCAGCATTCCCAGAGCCTGGAATCACTGCTCATGGGGATTCCCGGCCTTCTCGTGGCTGCGCCAAGCTCTCCTCGAGATGCCCGGGCCTTGCTCAAAACCGCCATCCGCAGCGATAACCCTGTCCTCTTTTATGAACACAAGCTCCTCTACCTTGCCCCGGGCGAGGTACCCGAGGCCGAGGAGTGGTTGCCTTTCGGGCAGGCCGAGGTCAAGCGAAGCGGTTCGGATGTTACCGTGGTGGGATTGCTCTACACCGTGAACCTGAGCCTGGAAGCGGCTGAGCTGCTGTCAGGGGAAGGGATCGATGTGGAGGTTGTGGACCCGCGCACTTTGGTGCCATTGGATATGGAGACTATCCTAAAGTCGGTGGCTAAAACGGGTCGGCTGGTCACGGTGGAGGAGGGGCCGGTGCGCGGTGGCTGGGGCGCCGAGGTGGTGGCGAGAGTGACATCCGCTGCTCACGGCTTGCTAAAAGCCCCTCCAGTTAGGCTGGGTTCCTCCGACAATCCCATTCCCTACAACAAATCCCTGGAGAACCTGAGCGTGCCCAATGTGGAACGAATCGCAGCAGTGATTCGGAAAATGTTTCCTTGACCATGACCTTCGCCAACCATGGGTTACGGTATTTGTAAAGTTAAGGCTCATCCCGGATTATTATGTATAAAAAATCCAAATATCAAAATCCAAATGCCAAATAAATGTCAAATGACTAAATGCTAAAAGATTTTCTCTTCTCTAAATCATATATTTTGTCATTGGGACTTTGGACTTTGTTTGAACTTTGAGCTTTGTCATTTGGATTTTTTCATTGATTTGGCATTTGATCTACTCCCGCATGCATGTGGGACAATTCGTTATGAACCCAAAAAATTATGCCTCAGGATTTCTGGCCGTTCTTCTTGTTCTGGCACTGCCGGCTGCGGAAGCAAAGCCTGAAGAAAAAACCCTGAAGCGAAAATCCGATCCGGTTGTGGTTCTGGGCAAAGACTTAGGGCCGCTTATTGGTGCGACCGCGAACTCCCTCTTTCTCTACGCCATGAAGGAAGGGAGACTCATCCCAATACCTTACCAGATTGACGAGAAGGACAAGCGGGGCAAGCTCGTCGTTGACCGGGGCAAGAGGCCGAAACCGGACAAGGACAAGGGCCTTATTGATGATAATGACGAACTTATCTTCATGTCAGGGGATACGGGGGATAAAGCACCAGTTGATACGAATATCGGCCAGCGGGTTGGGATAGAGATAACCATCACAGATCCACTGACCGGCGAGGTTGGCTGGGTATACCTTCTCAAGTTTGATAAGGCCCAGCCAACATCTACGGCTAACTATGTCCGCTATGCCCCCGAGGAGGATCGTATCTATGCCCGGAACTTCTCTATCGCCTACGACCCTACCCGCAACAACATGTATTACGAGCATATAAGCATGACCACTGCCGCTGGTGGGAATAATACGGATATATGCGACCGCTGGGTGGGCAGGGTCAATATAACTATAAAGGGCATACGGAAACGGTGGCTCGGCAACGAGGGGATTCTTAAGTCTGAGGTTATAGGCTATAAAGACGGGCCGGTCAGGGTTGTGCGCAAGATCAAGAATTACTTCCGGCTGCCCTTCGGGATTAAGGCATTTAAGGTGGAGCTGGACTACCTCTATTACGCCGACTCCTTCAAGTCAATCTCAACCATCAGCATTCCCTTTAATGTTGATCTCTTCTGCAAGAAGGCATGGCTCACTGCCGGAACCGATTACACGCCAGCCGCATACGGAATGACCATTTATACCGATCGACACGAGCCCGTGACCCTTGATGGGGTGATGAGCGATGATGAGATGAAGATGCGGGATAAACTCATTGATCACTTCGTCCTCACCGGCACCCAGGGGACGCTCATTAGCCGTAATGTCTTTGCCTCAGACACTCCTTTAGCTCAGGGGAACAACATCTATATTATGGATGAGCCCGACAGTCCATTTCCGCCGGAGAGGGAGCCAGGCCGTGCGTTCGTCGGCTACCGGTTCAATATCTTGAGGCTAAAGAAGGGCCGAATTGACTTCGAGCCGCATCTCTACTTCCCTGCTCACTATAAACGGGGAGATGAAGTCGCTTACCTTAACATAGTAGACCATCCTCTAAAGGTGGAGACCAAGGCCTTCTAACTGAGAGTCCAAAAATGACCAAAGCCAATACTTCTGAAATTTAATCGATATTCTTATATTTATAGTATAACTAATTGAAATAATTAGAAAAATATATAATGTTATCTTTCAGTTAAATTTTATGGTAACTCTACCAGATGCTGTTGAGGAGTTTCATGAGTTTTTCTTCTCCTAATGATATAACTATCTGAAATCATTAAAGAAATAAACCCAAATAATGCGTCAATGTAGGGATTCAATTTATTGAACCCGATAAATATCGGGCTTGATGGCCTACTTCGTCGTGCCTACTTCGCCGTAGTGGCTACGAAGGCTGAAAATCAAGCCCCTACACCATTAAGAGTTGGAATAAGTAAATACCACTTTCTCAGATTAGAAAAAAGGAAGTCCCCTCTCCCCGTTGGGGAGAGGGATAGGGTGAGGGGGAAATGAAGCGAAACAATAAAGTAATCCCCCTCACCTCACTCCTCTCCGATGTCCATCGGAGAGGAAGTAATAACCAGGATAGGCGGGGTTTTTGCTCGACTGAGCTGTGTCGAAGTCCAGCCCCGCTAAGAGAATTTAGGTTGTAAAATCCCCCTGCATCCCCCCTACCCCGATGTCCATCGGGGTAAGGGGGGATTTGATCCTAAAATAAGTTTTCATCTTTCGTGGTGCCCTGAAAGGGCATGAGAGTTTGGGTAAACTCTAAATACCGGGGCTCGAAAGCCCCGGCTATCCAATGTAGGGGCAATTCATGAATTGCCCCTACTTAAACGATTGTTTTTGAGGAAACTCCGGATACTTTCTCCTTGACAATGTTTATTATCTCTGGTAAAAAGCTATTAAACTTTTTGAAAAGGAGGATAAAATGAAGAATTACCCAAGGATCTTGCTTATGGCTCTAACCATTCTGCTGCTTTCTCCTGCCTCGCCTCTTTTTGCCAGTAGCATCGCTGCCCCTGGCATCGGCGGTAATTTCTCCGGGCCGGTAGAGGATAATGCAGCTGCTATCTTCTGGAACCCGGCTGCCCTCGGCCAGCTCGAAGGGACAAATATCTTAGCAACC